>CAKSGP010000409.1 GCA_934454745.1 uncultured Clostridia bacterium | reverse complement strand
TTACGGTATCACCGCTATTTGTAAGGGCAGATTTTATTTTGCCGTAGTCACGGTCAAGATCAAGAAACTTGCACCATACATCATAGAAATCAATCTCTCTTGTATTATGCAAAATAACAGTGTCGTCTGTCTGGGATATACGTACTGTTTTATTGCAGGCGGTTCCTATATATCCGCCGTTGCCGTCAGGATTAAAACGAAAACACTGTCCGCAGTCAAATATATCCTTAAGCTTGAAATCATCAGCTTCACGTATTAAAATATTACCATTATCAACACATATTTTCATAACGGATATATTATAACACAAAATTCGAGCAATATCAATAAAAAAGTCGAAAAAAATTCAATTTGTAAAAAATGCGAATAAGAGTTGTGAAAAACAGGATTTTGTAGTTGATTTTGTAATATAAAGAGGAATCCGACTTTTGTTTCGGATTCCTCCTGGAATTATTAATATTCCTCAGGATTAACTGCTTTTCCGTCCTTGTATAGCTCATAATGCAAGTGGGAATCCTTTAAATTCTCGCCCATACTTTCGCCTACTGTGCCTATAACCGAGCTTTGCTCAACATTGTCGCCTTCTTTTACGTTAACATCGCCAAGCTGTGCATATACACTTTTAAACCCATTGGAATGTTCTATTGTTACGGTGTTACCATAACTGCCTTTTGTAACCTTTGTAACTGTTCCCGGTGCTGCGGCATTAACACTGCATCCGATTGGTGCATCTATATCAATACCGTTATGAGTTCGCCAATCTCCGTAACATTCATTGTACATTAAAGTATCAGTACATAGTCCGAAACGGACTGTCATCTCTGGTAACGGATCGATAAAATCACAGGATTCCTCTGCGTTGACGATTACAGCTGCAGAAACAACATCAGGGTTGTCATAAGCGTAATCAAGAACAGGCGGCTCTGTGGGTATAGGTTCTGCAACATCCATAATCTCCGTTGTATCAGAAGCATTGTCCTCATAAGCTGTATCAGAGGATAAATCCTCGTTATAAGCGAGCTCAGGCATAAAGGTTTCTTCTGCCTCAGTCGGAGTATCTGCCGTTTGGGAGGTATTACCCTGAATAATAAATCCTGCTACACCGATTGCAATTACACAGCAGCAAAGAGCTATGTAAAAGCCCGGTAATTTTTTTGTTTGATTGTCTTTTTCCATAAAACGTCTTCCTTTCTGATATGTTTATAGCAATATTTTGTCCCAAAATACTAAAAATATACTTAAAAACCCGCGGTTACAAGTTTTTGCATAAATTACCTGAAATATTTACGAATTATTTTCAATTTAGATATAGCCAAAACGGTATTTTTGTAGTATAATATATAAACAGCCAATGTTTATGGCTACAAGGAGAGTGATTTAATTTGAGAATAAGAAAAATCTCAAGGGATAAAATAGTGGTTCAGTTAACCGATACAGATTTAGAATACTTTGCCCCTGATTTCAAGGAACATAAACCTCAGGCGGCGGATTTACATGAGTTTTTGTATGAGGTTATGGAGCTTGTTCAGACAGAAACTGGATTTGACCCGTATAATGGTGGACAAGTGGTAGTTGAGGCAACAACATCGCCCGGAGGAATGTGTCTAATAATAAGTAAAATACATACTAAAAAATCTTTAACTCGTGATGAATTTTCAAAAATTAAAAATATAAGAGTAAAGAAAAAAACAGATTACAGTGATAGGGGAACCCAGCCTGTCTGCAAGCATAAAAAACGTGACTGCGAAAATACAGTGTTTGTTTTTGAAAGCTTTGAGGACTTTGAGGAGGCTATTGTAAATTTAAATGATGCTGATTTTTCAGATAACTCCTTGTACAGAAAT
>CAKSGP010000408.1 GCA_934454745.1 uncultured Clostridia bacterium | reverse complement strand
GAATACGAGTTAAGAATAACCGGCGACGAGTTAAAAATTTATAAAAATAAAAATCTGATGCTCTGCAAAAATCATAAACCGTTTGTATATGATACCCTCGAAGACTTTGTTTCTGGGTGTGCGGAACTGCTGAATGCGGAAACAACAGATAAAAAATATTTTACCGGAAAAGCCGTTTGTCTCTTGCTCCAAGATGATACTCTGAATCTTACTCCCGGAAAAGTGTATGAATTTAACCGTGATACATTGCTCGCCGATAACTTAGGAAAAAGAATGTGCACCGATTTAGTATACATTCAAGACGGCACATTTTTAAAGGGTAAAGCGATGTTTGTGGAACTAAATACTTACATTAAATATCTGGAAGATAAAAAATAAATAATAAAGTCGGCTATAACAAGCCGGCTTTTTATGTTATAATATAAATACAAAAGAAAAGGAGTAAATATCATGAATGAAAACTATATCGTAATCAATGGAAAGAGACTCGAACTGACAGAAGAACAGTTGAAGCAGTTGGGGCTTGGAGTAAGACAGAATCCTTTTAAAAGGGTTGCAACAGGTGATGTGTATTATACTGTTAATGACTATAGCGAGGCTGTTAGTTATATTGAAAATACTAATTATACTGACCAGTGTCTGTATGAAAAGGTCAACTATTTCAATGACGAAGCATTTGCTAAGCAAGTTGCTCTTCACCAACTGCTCTATCGTAAGCTATTGAAGTTTGTGTATGATAATGAATACGAAGACACGACAGAATGGGATGGGAGCAACTTACACTGGGTAATTCGATATGTTAAAAAGCGAGAAGTATTCGATACTTACTGGCAAAGTGCATACAAGTCACAGGAAGTATATTTTTCTTCTAAAGACGCTGCAGAACGTGCTATCAAAGAGGTGGTCGAACCATTTATGCGTGAGCACCTCAATTTCGTATGGTGAGAGGAGAATCTGAAATGTATATTATATTTAATTATTTATTTTTATTTTTCATGTCTATATCAATTGCTGTTGTCTATGAAAGGAATGCGCCTTCTTGGCTTATACTGCTATTGCTTACCACTGCGGTATGTTTTCAAATAAGTGCCTCTTCTTTGCTTGAAAAGAAATATGACAGCCTCGAAGAACGTATTAAAAAGCTGGAGAATAAAGAGGGTAAGGACGATGGCAAAACCAACTGATTACGTTTTTAACAAAGCGGAAACAATTAAATGGATTACCGATTCAGAACCTATCCTCCACTGCAACGATTGTAAGTATTATGATCTTAATACGAGTACTTGCGGAAAATTATTGGACTCTCTAACTAAAAGGCCGTTGAAGTTAAAGTTTAATAGTTACTGCTTTTGGGGAGTTGAAAATGATTTACCGTTTTAAAGAGGAGAAAAGACGATGAATGAGGAATTGAAACCCTGTCTATTCTGCGGAGGGAAAGCAAGCCGCTATGTAAGCGTTATAAACTTGATTCATCTTGTTTATTGCCCGTCTTCAAATCGTTGTCTGGTTCATCCGCGCACCGATTTTTATGAAAAGCAAAAAGATGCAGATGAGGCATGGAACAGGAGAGCAAGTGATGAGTGAGATATGTAATACTTTTGAGCTTATCCATTGTAAAGACGGTATTTATGATTTGTTTCAAAACAACAATTGGATTATGTCTCGTGGGTGTGTTGATAGCATTTTAGAATATATTTCTAAAGAAAGTAAATCCAAACCTATTAGACTTGACTTCAAAGATCAAAGTAAGGAGGATTGGTTATGAAGATTTTATTTTATGACGGAGATGTTCGTCGATGGTGTCATCCAGCAACCATCAGGCACTATAACACTCTCGATGCGGCATACGGAC
>CAKSGP010000407.1 GCA_934454745.1 uncultured Clostridia bacterium | reverse complement strand
TGTTTGACAATTTCTTTTTCATATTCAGCATTTTTCTCACGGTATGCTTCCTTTGTTAAATCCTCGCTTAAATAAAGATCCAGCAATCTTTGGATTTTGCATTTGAGGTTATTAATTTTTTTGTTTGTTTCATCACAGTCTATATATGTTTCATTTTCACTTGCAAAAACAATTTTCAGCACATCGGCAATACCTTTAATAATAGCGTCTTTGTTAATTTCAAGTGCTTCTACAACTTTTTGAATGACAAGCATAAAATCTTCATCACGAATTTGTGCGGCAACATTACATCCGATTTTATTTCCGGCGCTGTCTATTTTTTCTTTCCCGTGTTGTGCGGCTGCAAAACATCTCCAAGCCTTGTAACGACTCCCGTCTTTTCGCTTCTTGGTTCGTGAAACAAAATGACCTCCGCACGAAGCACAAAATATTTTACCCGATAAAGGATATCGATTGCTGTGTTTAAGCTTTATTTCGTCGGACGGCGATTTCTTTTTTAATTCTTCCTGTGCCATATCCCAAACTTCTCTGTCAATAATCGGCTCGTGATGATTTTTCAATGTCACAAAATCCTCCTCGCCGTGATTATACTTTTTTGAGTGAGTTAGATAATCCGGCGTATAGGTCTTTTTTTGTGTTAAATCTCCGCAGTATTTTTCGTTTCGGAGTGCTTTCAATATGACGGTATTTGACCACATAGTATTTCCTGTTATTGTTTTATATCCTGCTTCACGGAGTTCACGAGCAATCGTACAGCAGCCTTTCTTTTCAAAAACAAACTTATGAAAAATCAGTTTAACAATTTCTGCGCCTTCTTCATTTATATGCATAACACCGTTTATGACATCATATCCAAGCATATCACGACCGAAAACAACGCCTTTTTCCATTTGGCGTTTTTGTCCCCATTTTACACGCTCGCTTGTTTTGCGGCTTTCCTCTTGTGCAAGTGATGCCATAATGGTTAAACGAAGCTCTGCATCGGCATCAAGCGTGTATATGTTATCCAGCAAAAAACGCACACCGATATTTAATGCCTTTAATTCTCTGGTATATTGTAGAGTGTCAACTGTGTTTCTTGCAAATCTTGAAACTTCTTTTGTTAATATTAAATTAAATTTGCCTAAATGTGCATCAGCAATCATTTTATTAAAGGCTTTTCTCTTTTTTGTACTTGTTCCGGTCAGTCCTTCATCAGCATAAATCTCTGTCAATTCCCAGTCAGGATTTAAATTTATCTGCCTTTCAAAATATCCCTTTTGACTTTCAAAGGAATTGATTTGATCATCTTTATCTGTGGACACACGGCAATATGCCGCTACTTTTATCATAGCCTTCACGCTCCTTTCCTTAATATTTTATACCATCAGTAAGCAGGTTGCAAAAAATTAACGCTGTCTGAATTTCTTTTCAAGTAATTTGACAGCGTATTGGTATTGATTAAAACTCAATCTTTTGCTTTCATATAATGTAAGGAGCAGAGTCTTTTGTAGGTGGAATATACATTCTTTATCATTAAAATCAAATGATGGTGCCGTTACCCTGATTTTTGTATTTTCATCTATCAAACAACATCTCTCCCTTCATAAAAATATATGTATGCCTGCTTGTATCATATTCGGAATTTAATATCACAAATTAAAGCACTCTGAAAATGCGTTAATTTCTGATATTAAATCTAAGCCGTACCCGCCCCGAAAGACGGGTACACTTAAACTGTTCAATCCTTTAAAGCAATTACAGACGGTGCTTTGCAAAAGCACTCCATAGGAATTTCACCTCTCCGCCATCCGACCGAGCTGCCCCCATTGCCTGCGACGCTCTTAACGCTCGGACTGTGGCTGGGCAGAAG
>CAKSGP010000406.1 GCA_934454745.1 uncultured Clostridia bacterium | reverse complement strand
TTCCTTCTTCATCCCATCCGACGCCATGGGGCAATTTTATCCAAATTTACGCAACTTTACTTTTGACGTTAGCGTATATTTTATCACATTTTTTTCTGTTTGTACAGAGTTAATTGAAAATTTTACATAAATCCAACAACAATATCTTTAATTATCCGTCCTATTCCCTTCTTTTTGACGTCTTTTTCAGATATTATGTCTACTTTATCAACTACTTCTCCATCACGTACAAATTCTGTATAACCTAAAACATCATTCCTTTTTATTGGTGCTTTAATATCATCGTTAAGAAATACACGGCGTTTTATTTCCTTGTTATTATTTTTCTCACAAAGTATAAACTTACTCTCTTTTGCTATTGCATTAACAGTATCCTCTGTTCCGTTTATAATATTTGCATCACATATTTTTTCTTTTTTGTCTACAAGGCTATTTATTTTATAGTTTGCAAATCCGTAATCTAACAATGCTCTTGCAGAGGAAAAACGTTTATCGGAGGTGGGTGATCCCAATACAACTGCTATAAGCTGCATCCCGTCACGTTTTGCAGATGCACTTAAACAGCATAGGGCCTGAGAGGTTGAGCCTGTTTTCAGTCCGTTTGCACCCGTGTAGAAGCGTATAAGCTTATTTGTGTTTGCCAATTGGAATTTACCGTCACGAAGTTCATCCATCCATATTGATGTATACTCCGTTATTTTGGGATGCTTTAACAGTTCCCTTGACATTATTGAAACATCACGGGCAGATGAATAGTGATTATCCTCGTCAAGTCCGTTTGTATTCATAAAATTCGTATTATTCATTCCAAGCTCTTTTGCTCGCTTATTCATTGCATCAACAAATGCACTCTCACTCCCTGTAAGATGCTCTGCCATAGCAACACAGCCGTCGTTTGCAGATGCAACGGCTATACCCTTTAACATATCGTGTACAGACAGCTTCTCCCCTGTTTCAAGAAACATTGTTGAGCCTCCGTAGCTCATAGCATTTTCACTTACCTCTACCATATCATCAAGTGCTATTACTCCATCATCTATTGCCTCCATAATCAAAAGCATTGTCATAATCTTTGTAACACTTGCAATAGGCAACTTTTCGTCCGCCTTATCCTCTGCTAAGACCTTGCCTGTTGACTGTTCAATTAAAATATATGCTTTTGCATCTACATCATCTGATACTGGATTATCAGCCTTTACCGCTGTTGTAAAAAGCATAACAAAACTTAAAATAAAAAAACATATTCTTGCTTTCATAAATAGGCACTCCTTCTGTGATTATTATTCTAAAGCAAGAATATGCGTTATTTTTAAATTTTATGCTCTCGGATGGGTTTTCTCGTATACTCGTTTTATATTATCATCTAAGAAACAGGTATAAACCTGGGTTGAGGAAATATCAGAATGTCCCATCATAGATTTTAATGATTCAAGATCAGCACCGTTTTGGATCAGGTGTGCCGCAAATGAATGTCTTAAGGAATGAGGTGTAATATCTCCCTTTATTCCGGAGCTCTCCTGATACTGCTTTATTATTTTCCAAAATCCCTGACGTGAAATTCTGCAACCCATTCGATTTACAAAAAGAGCTGTTTCATTTTCGTTTTTAAGCATAGACGGACGTGCTTTTTCAAGATAAAGCTTGAGTGCGTCAATCGCCTTATTACCTATGGGTATCAGGCGTTCGCCTTTATTGTTTGAGCAACGAATGTATCCCATAGGAAAATTAATATCCGCTACATCAAGACCTATAAGCTCGCTTACCCTTATGCCTGTGGCGTATAGAAGCTCAAGCATTGCCTTATCTCTTGTTCCTTTTAAATTTACATTTTTAGGTTGATCTAATAATAACGCAACTTCATTTGATG
>CAKSGP010000405.1 GCA_934454745.1 uncultured Clostridia bacterium | reverse complement strand
AGACATATCCTGCAGCTCGCTTAAAGACGCGCTAAGGGAAACATATTTTGAATAATATTCACTTATATATGTGTGTGCAAGATAATTTTTTGCAAGCATTTGCTTTATTATTTGAGCCATACTTTTAAGCACACTTGTGTATTGTGTTGTTTTTGAACCGGAAGCCGCTTCAAGCTCGTCGGCAAGAGTTAACAGTTCTAATTCCTGTGTAGTTAAAACCTCTTTAAGCTCGGGTATTTGCTTAAACAACTCATAATCACGGTTTGGATCGGGACTTTCACCTGTTATCATTGAAATATTTAAATATTGCTGTCCTAAAATTGATACAATATTCGATAATCTCCTGTAAAAATCAGCCATAACACCAAGTGTTACAGACATCGAAACAGTATGATCTCCCTTTTCAAGATAAATCAAATAAGGCTCATCACTATTGTTCGCAAAAATCTTTTTCTTCCACCCCGAATTATAAGCAAAATCAATTGAAGAAGCTTCACTAAACGGAGTTTTCCCATCAATTTTAAGCCATCTGTAAACCGATCCGTTCATAACATAAGATTGCTTATATGAAAACCCTAACTTATACAATCCGGATTTACTTGTATGAAATTTCCATGTAATTTCGTCGCCGGGTGAGTTCCAGTTTTCACCGCCGATATAATTAACAACACTTGTGGTAGTGCTGTTTGGACTTACATTAATCGAATTACTGTCTGACTTTGCCGTAAGCGAATTAGAGGTTTTAAGCATCGAATTTTCCGCCTCTAAAATCAAGGGGTCGCCATCATATTTGGTATATCCGTTTGAAATGTAGGATTGCTTTATTTCCTCATATGAGCTCAGCCTTTCCGGAGGAACAAAAGACAGCTTTTCAATTGAAAGACCTTCCTCCAGTAAAAGTATTTCTATCTCATGCGTACCCTTAGATAAATAAAATTCAAACGGATATATGTATATTCCATCATTATCAAAAAGGGTGCACTCAACAGCATTATCGGCTTGAATTTGCTCACTAGTAAACTCATTCCCCTTAGAATCCGTACGCCATTCATACGAGGAATCCTTCCAATTCCTATAACAAGCTATGCTTTCTGCTTCGGAAAAAGGATATGTGCCGTCAATTTTAACACCTATTTTAATATCAGAAGTTCCGGTATCCTGAGGATAATATACAAGCTTTAAATTATATAAAGCTTCTTGACTTGTATTAAATCTGAATTTAGCAGTATTCTTATTTTCCTTTAGTACAACTAAACCGTTTGCTGTTTCAGCGTTACTTGACGATACCAAAGCAGATGCATCAATATCAATGCTTTCAGTAGCATAATTTTTTTCGCTATTTGCATTTTTATAGCTTAAATAATTAGAATCAGAAACTTCACTAATGTCTATTTTATGTGAACCTTCAGCGGATTCGGCTACAACAGGTACATAAGCAGATACTGATATAACTACAAGCAAAGAAGACAATAAACAAAAAACTGACTTAATAAACTTTTTCATAAATACCTCAATTATACAATTGACATCACAGTAAATAATACACTGGCATTATTTACTGTGACAAGGAATTACTTATTTCTGAATGCTAATTTCTGACCTGGCTTTTGGAAAAGATGGAAATACTCAACAATATACTCATTCGTTTCATTCCAATAGCTTAAGCCCGGAATAGCTGCATTGGAGAATGTATACGGAACGGATCCATGTGCACCGGAACCGCTTGATTTGAAATCAACACACAAAGAAATTCTAAGATATACCAACTGACGTATTGCCTTGCTCAAATCTTCATTGTTAGAATAATCAACCGAATACAATACCCTTCCGTCGCAAATCATTGAATACTGATTTTCGTCCCATTCCATAC
>CAKSGP010000404.1 GCA_934454745.1 uncultured Clostridia bacterium | reverse complement strand
TTATAGACCTCTCTCATAACAGCATCAATCTCAGTTGTATATACAAGCGGATTACGGCATTTGTTCCCATTGCCGTACTCCTTGCAAGTCCATAGCTCTTTATCACCCGATTTGTATTTGTATATGGTGTGATGATAACAAGTGCCATGCTCTCCACAGACAATCTTTCCCGAATATAAATATTTGTTCTGATAACTTGTCTTATCACTACTTGACATCTTTTCGCTTCGCTCTTTGAGTTTGCGATTAGCCTTGTCCCAAAGCTCAGCAGATACAATAGGCGGCACTTTTTCGTGGTCTTCATACACAACCCATTCATCTTTCGGCACATATGCTATCTCATTGCTTAAAAAATGAACTTTGTGTGTCTTGTTTCCACAGTAGAACCCTTTATATTTAGGATTAACTAAAATTCCTTTAATAGTAGAAAAAGAAAACGGATTACCATTTGTATTACACAGACCTGAGTCGCTTAACATCTTAGCGATTGCCCTTATACCTAAATTGCCATTGGCGTATAAATCAAAGATTGTTCTTACCATTTCCGCCTCTTCTTCAACAATAACCAGTTTGCCTTTTTCCTTTCTGTACCCCCAGATACTGTCATTTCCAAGTACAGTTCCTTTTTTCACAGATTCACGAAAGCCGAATTTAAGTCTTTCAGATGTTTTTCTTGATTCCTCCTGTGCTAAACTCGCCATAGTAGTTAGCCTGAAATCACAGTCTTCATCAATAGTGTTAAGATTATCATTTTCAAACAAAACTGCAACGCCGTATGTCAGAAGTTCTCTTGTACAGCTTAAACTGTCCAGCGTGTTTCTCGCAAATCTGGACACTTCCTTAGTGCATATAAGGTCAAATTTACCACGCCTTGCATCTCGCATCATCTCAATGAAGCTGTCTCTTTTGTCAATCTTTGTTCCGGTCAACCCCTCATCCACATAACCCTTTACAAATGTCCAGTTAGGGTTTCTCGCCAAAAGATTTTCAAAGTATGTTTTTTGTGCCTCTAACGAGTGCAACTGGTCGTACTTGTCCGTTGATACTCTGGCATAATATACAACGCGTAAATTATAGTCAGATATTCTTGTGTGCCGAGCTCTCATATCTTGCCGTATTTCGTAAATATTCACTTTTCTTTCCTCCTGTCTTATGATAAAAAATCTATCTATATGAAGGAAGTGTGCCGCAGTATAGCAGCACACTTCCGATTGCTTTTATCAGCTTGCCTGCTTGAGCAGTAGCTCTTTGGCTGTCCAATACATATCTTCTGAAATAATATGCTTGTCAAATAGTTTTTGGTTGATGAACATCTTGAGTTCATTGTTGAACTGTTCTCGGTTCTTCTTTAATGTATCGTTTGCTTTAACTGTTTTTGTCATAAGCATCCCGTCCTTTCTGAATTAAATTTATTTTGTAATTATGTATTTGTACATAAGTATGTGATTACTTTGTGATTTATGCTTGCGTGTGTAAGAACCATACAACTACATACTATTATATTGGCATCTTTAAAATCCTTCGTCAATTTTTAAGATGTCAAAAGACAGCCGATTTCCGGCTGCCTCCTGGTATATTTATTCATTCTACGTATCAGAGTTGTCTTTTTATTACACTATGTCAATCTATCAGCATATTTATTATAAAGCATAAGAAGTATATCGTCAAATTTAAAAATACGCCACCGAACCCGATGGCGTATTCCCGATTGCATATGTCGGTTGTGTGAAATATTTTTGAAAGTAAGTGATCACAATAATAGATTTATACATAAAATCTAAACATCCTTTTTCTGCCGATAATTTGCCTTATGAGAAAGTTGGTAATTCCGACCCCGTTTGTATAGCGGATGAAGTTCCTTTTGAGATAC
>CAKSGP010000403.1 GCA_934454745.1 uncultured Clostridia bacterium | reverse complement strand
CCTTGTCGGACCGCCCGGAACGGGTAAAACATTACTTGCCAAAGCCGTTGCAGGCGAGGCGAATGTTCCATTCTTCTCACTTTCAGGCTCGGAATTTGTCGAGATGTTTGTAGGTGTGGGAGCATCACGTGTACGTGATTTGTTCAAGCAGGCTAATGCAAAGGCCCCTTGTATAATATTCATAGATGAAATAGATGCAATCGGTAAATCAAGAGATAACCAGATGTCGACTAACGACGAGCGTGAGCAGACACTAAATCAGCTCCTATCGGAAATGGACGGCTTTGATACCTCAAAGGGACTTGTGGTTCTTGCGGCAACAAACAGACCCGAAATTCTTGACAAGGCACTGTTACGCCCGGGACGTTTTGACAGACGTATTATTGTAGAAAAGCCTGACCTTAAGGGCAGAGAGGATATATTAAAGGTTCATATTAAAAATGTAAAGACAGCTTCGGATATTGACTTACACGCAATGGCACTTGCTACAAGCGGAGCTGTCGGTGCAGACCTTGCAAATATGGTAAACGAAGCGGCACTGCGTGCTGTAAGATGCGGCAGAAACCTTGTATCGCAAGAGGATTTGATGGATTCTGTTGAGGTAATTATTGCAGGTAAGGAGAAAAAGGACAGAATTCTTTCCAAAGAGGAAAAAAGAATAGTAGCGTTCCACGAGGTAGGACACGCACTCGCAACGGCATTACAGAAGAACACACAGCCTGTTCAGAAGATAACTATTGTACCGAGAACTATGGGTGCTTTAGGCTACACTATGCAGATGCCTGATAAAGAGGAAAAATATCTTAACAGCAAGAATGAAATCCTTGACCAGATTACCGTATTCCTGTCAGGCCGTGCGGCAGAGGAGATAGTATTTGACACCCAGACAACAGGTGCATCAAATGATATTGAGCGTGCAACGGATATGGCACGTAAAATGATTACAATGTACGGAATGTCAGATAGATTCGGTCTTGTGGGGCTTGAAAGTATCGAAAGCAGATATCTTGACGGCAGACCTGTATCAAACTGCTCTGAGGAAACCCGAACAGCGGTTGATAATGAGATTGTAAAAATTATGAAGGAACGCTATGAAATAGCAAAACAGCTGTTAAATGATAACCGTGATGCACTTAATGAAATTTCTGAGTTCCTTATCAAAAAAGAAACCATAACAGGCGATGAGTTTATGGATATATTTAATCAGGTTAATGAGAAACGAAACAATCAGCCTGAAGAAGAATAATAAAAAATCCGTTTGTATGTAAATACGAACGGATTTTTTGTGTTAGTCCTGAATAGATTATAATAAACACTGTGAAAGGAATTAATGGTAATGGTGAAAAAAGTTCTGATTTCAATTATAATATCAATTCTTATAATGCTTGTAATACCGTTTATTATAGTGGAATTTGCCAAGCCTCATAATAATGCTTCCTCCACAGAGCCTGTACCAACAATACAAACCACGGACACTCCTGTGTAAAATCTCTTGCATTTTACACAAATAAATATTGAAAAACACCAAAAATTATGTTACAATAGTTTTATGAACTCAAAATTCAACTTAATTACAAAGCAGATAAGGAAGGGGTTATTCTGAATGAAGATAACAGTATGTATTGGCAGTTCCTGTCATATAAAAGGTTCGCGTGGTGTTGTAGAGGAGCTTCAAAAGCTTGTAAATGACAATAATCTTGGCGATAAAATTGAGCTTGGCGGAACGTTCTGTATGGGTAAGTGCCAGGAGGGTGTATGTGTTAAAATTGACGATAAATTCTATTCCGTTACACACGACACAGTAGATGAGTTTTTTAAGAATGAAGTTTTAGCTAACGTTTAATATAAATGATATGATTATTCATATTTGTGTTGG
>CAKSGP010000402.1 GCA_934454745.1 uncultured Clostridia bacterium | reverse complement strand
GGTCAAAAACAGCTATTGTGTATTACAAGAATTATGCTTTGCCTGCCGCCGGTGTTAATTCTTGACGAGGCGACATCATCTATTGACACCCGTACAGAAATAAAGGTTCAGCAAGCATTTGAAAAATTGATGAACGGCAGAACTACATTCATAGTTGCACACCGTTTATCTACAATTCGTGAGGCAGATATTATTTTGGTTATGAAGGACGGCAATATAATAGAACAGGGTAATCATGAAGAATTGCTTAAAAGGAATGGTTTTTATACAAATCTGTATAACAGTCAGTTTGCAAATGTACAATAAAACGGAGTATGAATATGAGTGAAAAATTGAAAGGCAAAAAAGTATATGCGTTTGGCGATAGTATAGTATACGGACATACTATGCCCGAAAAATCGTTTATGCAGATGATTGCCGATGAATACGGAATAGATTTGGGAATGTATGCCGTAAACGGTGCGACGGTTGTGAGTATAGACAGCAGCAAGGAGGTCGAAACAGAGCAATCGGAGGGAAATTATATTATAAATCAGGTAAATAATGCACCTTCCCAAAAGCCTAATGTGATAATTTTCAACGGATATACAAATGATGCTTACGGAAATTATAATAACGGGCATATTAATATAATGGAGCATTTGGGAGAAATACAAGGAAATCAAGCGACAAAGTTTGATAATAGCACATTCTGTGGTGGATTTGAGGAAATTCTTTATACAATGCAGCATAAATGGGCAAATACGCCGATTGTATTTGTGACAGTGCACAAGTCGGGCGGACGTGATTGGGAAATCCAATGCAAACTGCGGGATTTGGCTTTGGAAATGTGCGAAAAATGGAATGTTGAGGTCATGGACATTTTTGATATTGCCAAGCTTGACACCCGAAATCAAGCCCAGATGGAAAAATATATTATGGGCGGAGCAGGTTCACACCCGAATGAACTTGCGTGCAGAGAATTTTACATACCCAATATTGTAGAAAAATTAAAAGAATTATTATAAAAAAGCTTCTGATAGAAGCACCGCCTGCGGGCGTAGGAATAAGGTAGCATTTTTGATTTTTCGTTATTGCGTCTTACGCAATTTCCTACAAATTAAGAAAAAAGAGTATCAGATTGAGAGATAAATGAGGTTACCCCCAAAAGTTAGACCAAAAAACTAATTAATTGGAGGTCGGTTCAAAAAGTCCTTAATTTGATACTCTTTTTTTGATTAAATACCTAAAAAAATATACAAATGGTTTGTAAATATAAATATATATTTATGAAATATAATATTATGAGGGTAAAGTATACTATTTTGATGTTTTATTGAGATATAATAAAATAAACTGTAAAAGTTGCACAAATAATATTTTGGAAAATAAAAATTAAATATAACTTTTAACCAAAAAATCGGTGTAAATTTTGGTTAATTTCAAAAATAAAAAAGCTTGCAAATCACATAAATCGCATATATAATAATGATGGTGTTTATAAAACATTTCGCATCTTAAATATTAATTAGTTTAAATATATTTTGGCGGATACTTTCAAATGTTGTAACCATCATATTTTTATATGATAAATATATTATATTTAAGGAGAGGGATTTATGGAAACGGGACAAAGAAAAGCAGGAACAAACAAACATCATGGCAGGATTATATGGAGTATAATGCTGATAATTACTTTATGTACAGCGTTATTTATACCTATAATCAGCGTATCTGCGGCAGCGGTAGGATTTTCCGATGACGGAACATACTATACTGTAAATACCAATGCGGGACTTGTTTACAAAATCAAAAAAAGCAATGGAGATATGACTTCATGCAAATTGAACGGAACAGAATTATGCGGTTCTACAAAGGCATCACACATCAGTTCGGGAC
>CAKSGP010000401.1 GCA_934454745.1 uncultured Clostridia bacterium | reverse complement strand
AAAATCCCATCCGTAACTTACGGCAGGCTTACAGCACTGGTTTGCCTCGTCTCTGGTATCGGGGTGTACACCGTCAAGTTGGCTTTTCGGGACAGGATAAATTACTATTTCTAAATTTATTTTAGAAGCAGTAAATTCCGTAAGCGAAAGTCTCCACCGCCTGTACATACCTTCATAATCGCACAATAGCTTGCCGTTTGCGAAAATTTTATATTTGTAATCGATTCCGTTAACCGCAAGACTGAGATAACTGCCGTTTTTAATACCGGAAGCGTCAAATTCCGAGGTATAAACCCAAAATTTATCTTCCGTCCATTTAAACTGCTTATAATTAGTCCCTCTTCTGTAATCGGGTAAATTATAATGCTTTGCATAATCAAGCTGCACCGCCCCGGGCACTGTTGCTTCATAATACTCATCCGGTCTTGATTTTTCGGAATCGCAAAAGCCTACTCTCCAATTAAGTTTATACCGCATATTATTCTTCCCCACATTCAAGTTGTTTTTTTATTCTTCCTATTTTCATAAGCGTTTTAAGCACCCGTCTTGCACAAACATATACCTGCTCACGGGTAAGCTCCCCGCTATCGAGCGCGTCGGTAACGCCCTCAATATCTCCCGTAGACATTTTAAGGTCGTGTCCTGCTTTCAATTCTTCAATATGACTTGAATCGTTCCACCAGTCCGTCATAAAAATGCCGTCCCAATGCCATTCATTGCGTGGAATATCCGTTATAAGCGTATAATCCTCGCACACCTTTTTGTTATTTACATAATTATATGAACTCATCATGCACCAAGGATTCGCGTTTTTACAGGCTATTTCAAAGGCTTTTAAATATATTTCACGCAATGCCCTGCCGGAAACACGACTGTTTGATTTTTGTCTTTCAAACTCGGTACTGTTAGCGGTATAATGCTTTAAAACGGTCGCAACACCCTTTGACTGTACACCTTTAATATAATTTGCCGCCATTATTCCGGCTAAATACGGATCCTCCGAAGCGTATGAGCAGTTTCTGCCGCCTGCCGGATTTCTTATAATATTTATTGACGGACCTAACAGATAGTCAACACCGTATTCAAGGCATTCATAAGCCATACAAATTCCGTATTGATTATAAAGTTCCTTGTTAAATGTAGCGGTCAATACCATTCCGACTGGAAATGCTACGGGAATTTGATCATATTGGCGAAGCCCAAACGGACCGTCAGCTGTCTGTGCAGCGGGTACGCCCCTTTCATGCAAAGGTGAATTACAGCCTACATCGCCGCCCGGAGTAAGATTATTCGATGTCCCGGAAACTATTGTGGCCAACTCTCGGTTGCTTAACTGTTCTAAAAAAGAGTCCATAAGTTGGGGATTAAAATATACATCCTTAAACTGTATACCTATTTTCGGATAATTATCGGGACTATCAATCAATTTTTGGCGTGGGATTTCATCAATTTCAGAATTACGCCTTTTTATATCCTCTTCGGCGATATCATATTCTGTTATTTTTGCTTTTATTTTTTCAAGATATATTATACTGATATCCGGAAACGGTATAGCCTCTGCGGCAATTTTAAGATACACATTACCGCTGGGCAATTCTATATTAAAATTGCCGCTTCGCTCAAAAGTTATATTTTCATCTTTGTTATAAGTTTTTTTGAGTAAACCTCCGCCTAACGGCTTAACAATATTTGAGGCTAAAACGGTCATAACAGTGTTTATAGGTCTGTCTTCGCCGCAGTACGCATATTTAAAGCCAATAGCATATATACCCGCCTCTTTGACTTCAAGCTTGTATGTTGCGCTTCTCCCTGCATAGGCAAAATTAGTAATATATGAACCACTGTTCCCGTGGCCATCATCAGAATAATTTGCAGCGGTAACTC
>CAKSGP010000400.1 GCA_934454745.1 uncultured Clostridia bacterium | reverse complement strand
CAGAAGTACAGTCAACTACTGGAAACTGGCGGCATTGAAGCAGTTAAGAAAAGAACTGGAGGAAACTGAACATGAGGAATAAGAAACTGATACCCTTTGAAACCATTGAGAAAGCTGTTGCCGGCGAGCCGGAAGCCATAGACGCGGTATTACGGCATTACACAGCGCGGATTAAATATCTGTCTACCTATCGCGGGCATATTAACGATGATATTCAAGACCGTCTGAAAGCATAGCTTATCAAAGCTATCCTGCAATTCCGTTTTGACAGGTAACAGATAGCAAAGCCAAAAACAGTCGTCAAGGATAAACTTTGCGCAAGCGTCCTTGATGACTGTTTCCGTCTTTGCTGTTGGGCAACCAAGAGAGCACAATCGGATAGACCGCTTGCGCTCTCAATCCAGTATGGAATGTTATGCGATAGGGTGCGTTTCTCGCTTGATTTAAGCGCGTTACAGCGACGATAGGGGCAAGGGTAAACCACCCTTAAAAATGACGTTCTACTGCGTAACATGGCAAACGATATTTTGTATTGTCGCTTCTGTTCCATTCTTTTCCGTTCCGGCGGCTCTGCCGCTATACCTTGCCCCAAAGGAGAGGGATTAGGGAAAGGATAGGAAAGGAATAGGTATTTGATTAAATCTGTATTTGTTTTTTCTTTAGTTAGTATATCTTTATTTAATTGCGTTGGATTATCCGATGTCAGAAAATCCAATATCGGATAATCCAACAACGGGAAAACCGAGATATGTGGTCTATGCTTTATCGGATAATTACCACAGGTTTGTTACGCAGTAGAGGGGAAAAAGAGCTTGATTTATGCGGCTTGCAGAACGTGTAAAACGTTTAGATGATATATTATACTTCTACCCTCAAAAATGACGTTCTATTGCGTAACTTTGAGGTTAAATTTTAAATTTATATTTATAATAACATTACAAATTCAAACATAACGTGCAATATAATACAAGAAATAAGAATGAAATGCAAGATTTTCTTGTAATGCTATTGACATTTACAAGAAATGTGGTAATATATAGTAGAAAGGAGCGTGAAAACATGACAAAAAGCGCAAGAATACAAGAGGGCGTTGTAGAATTTCTTGCAGATGGCTGTCCTCATACAGTTCAAGAAATTAAGAGCTTTCTACAGCAAGTCGGAATTTCTGATTATTCAGAGGGACAGTTTTCCGGTTCGATAAATACACTGCTCAGAAACCAATCTATCAAAAAAATTGATAGAGGAATTTATAAAATAAATCAAAATTTTGGAGGTAAAACTTTTATGAAAACTTGTTTTGTGGTATCTCCTATTGGAGATGTAGGAAGTGAAATAAGAATTAATGCGGATAAGCTATTTAAATATATCATTAGCCCAGTTTGTAAAAGTTGTGGTTTTGAACCTGTACGCGTAGACCAAATTAACGATTCTGATTCAATTACACAAACCATTATTGATAAGCTTTTATCATCAGAGCTTGTTATAGCTGATATTTCTGGACATAACCCTAATGTTTTTTATGAAATGGGATATAGAAAATGTACAGATAAGCCAATTATTCACCTTAAAAAGAAAGGTGAAAGCATACCATTCGATGTAAACACAGTAAGAACATTCGAGTATGATTTAACTGATTTGGATAATGTAGAAGAAACAAAAAAGCGTTTAGAACAAACAATAGAAACATTTTCTTTTGAAAATCAAGATGATACATTGGGGCAAGATGAGGAAGCCAACAAGCAACCCTTTACTCAAGGTATTCTTACTATGTTGTATCAAATCCAAGACTCTATTACGGAATTAAAAGAGCAAGTAAATAAAAAAGATACGGAAACTATACAAGCAATAATGCAAACTAGCCTAAACAATGTAAAAAAAGAGGAATCCGCTGAT
>CAKSGP010000399.1 GCA_934454745.1 uncultured Clostridia bacterium | reverse complement strand
TGTCCCATACATTCAGGAACAATTACCGAATGGTCTCTGAACGCTTCACGCTTATGTACGTTTGAGATATGAACCTCAACTGCTGGTATTTTTACCGAGCCTAATGCGTCACGGATTGCATAGGAATAGTGAGTAAAAGCCGCAGGATTTATAATTATACCGTCGTATACCCCGTAGGCCTGCTGAATTTTTTCGCATATTTCGCCTTCATAATTGCTCTGCACGCAGGTTACTTCACAGCCAAGCTCCTTTGCCTTTCTTTCAATTTGTGCTTCTAAATCCGCAAGGGTTGCACTGCCGTAAATTTCTGGCTCACGCACACCAAGCATATTCATATTTACTCCGTTAATTACAAGTATCTTTTTCATTTTAAACCACTCTTCCTTTTATTTGTTAATTTATAATTTTTTCTACTTCCTTAATAAGCTCCTCCACCGCTATTGCTTCGGGAACCTTACGTAAGGGAACACCTTTTTTAAAAATCAGACATTCGCCTTTGCCTCCTGCAATGCCTATATCAGCATCACGTGCCTCGCCAGGTCCGTTAACGGCACAACCCATAACCGAAACCTTAATACGCTTATTAATATTTTTAAGCCTATCCTCTGCCTCGTTTGCGATTTTTATAAGATCAATCTGTGTTCTCCCGCAGGTTGGGCAGGATACAAACTCCACACCGTCATTACGAATATCAAGGACACGAAGTATATCCTTTGCAAGATATATTTCACGCACAGGATCGGCCGTTAATGATACACGCATTGTATCTCCTATTCCCTCCGATAAGAGAGCACCTATACCAATGCTTGATTTTATTGTCCCCATACGCTCCGTTCCCGATTCCGTAACGCCGATATGCAAAGGTATGTCGCATTCCTTTGAGAACTTTCTGTATGCCTCTAACATTACGGGAACATTTGACACCTTTATAGATACAACAATATCTCTGAAGTTCAAATCATCAAGTATCTGAATATGTCCCATTGCACTCTCTACAAGTGCATCAGCAGTTGCACCGCCGTATTTTGCCACAAGCTCTTTTTCAAGAGAACCGCCGTTTACGCCTATGCGTATAGGAACGCCTTTCGCCTTTGCCGCATCTGCAACGAGCTTTACCCGTTCCCTCTCACCTATATTGCCCGGGTTTATACGTACTTTGTCAACTCCGTTTTTTATACATTCAAGTGCAAGCCTGTAATCAAAGTGAATATCGCAAACAAGGGGTATTCCAATCTGTTTTTTTATTTCACCTATGGCCTGTGCCGCCTCCATATCAGGTACGGCAACACGGATAATTTCACAGCCTGCCTCCTCAAGCTTTTTTATCTGTTCTACGGTAGCTTTAACATCACGTGTGTCGGTGTTACACATAGACTGTATAGAAATGGGATTTCCTCCTCCAACCTTAACACCGCCAACGTCTACCGTACGTGTTATTCTCATCATTTTGACCGTTCCTTTCAAAACCCTATTTTATAAGCTTCATAATGTCATTAAAGGAAATAAAGATTATTAACGCAATGAGGAGCATAAATCCGATTGCGTGGACTATTCCCTCTTTCTCAGGCGGTATTTTTTTGCGTGTAATAAGCTCAATAAGCATAAAGAACAGTCTGCCGCCATCAAGAGCAGGTACAGGCAATAAATTAAATACCCCAAGATTTATTGTTAAGAGTGCCGTCAGATTAAGAACATATAACCAGCTTGAACTGCCTGAATTAACAGCAGTATTAACCTCCTTAACAATGCCCACAGGTCCACTCATCTGCTCAACACCGACCTTACCTGTAACCATTTGCCATAGGGAATTATAAACGAGCTTTACAACAAATCGTGTCTGATTCCAAGCCTCGCCCCATATATTAAATATAGTTACATCCTCACGTACCGGGAC
>CAKSGP010000398.1 GCA_934454745.1 uncultured Clostridia bacterium | reverse complement strand
GCTTTAGAGTCTCACGGCTGCATCATCAGAAAAAGGGTTGAATTGCCGAGTGCAGGCGTAAAATATGATTTTGTCGACAAAGAAGGCAATGTAAAATACGCCCTTGGTTATGAAGAAGATCCGAGCTATGAATGCCGGATAAGCGGGAATTGGGACAATATGAGAGATCCAGAATTTGCTATTTATATTGTCAGCGATCACGAAATTGTAAAGGACGGGGAAAACGATTGTTCGTTTTATGAACATTTGTCGTATTTTCTGAAATATGACTTGTACGGACGGTTTGATTATGATATTGACTAAATGAAAATGGTGGTTGAAATATACCGCCTCTTTAGGGTGGTGTTTTTATGTCTAATTTAAAAAAAATTCGTGAAAGCAGGGGATATTCACAAGATACCTTGTCCTGTTTATCTGATGTGTCGTGTCGTGCTATTCAAGCATACGAAAGTGGTTATCGAGATATTAACAAAGCTCAAGGTATAACATTGCGCGCGTTGGCTAATGTTTTAGGATGTCGTATTGAGGACATCATGGACGATTAAACACGGTCAAGGCAAGTTGCCCGGCTGGATTTATCCTGTCCGGACGACTTACCTTCACCGTGACGGTGTCGTTGTCCGTCTTGTTATATGTCAGGCTTTGCAGAAAGTAGTAAGCCAAAGTACCAATATGAAATATTTGCCGGTTAGAATAGTCTAACTGGCTCTTTTTTTTCTCTGGTTTTTGTACAGAAATAAATTTTCGATTTTGAACCCTTTTATTTTCGTCCAGGTTCTCGAAAAGTGCATTTGACCAGTTTTTACATTCCCACATTGAGCAAGCAGGGGATTAGTGTTCATTGTATAAATACAATGCCACAAATCCCGCTTGTTGGGGAGTTCCCCAATCCCCCGGAGAATGAAAAAAAGGAAAGTGTAGCTGCGATGCAGCATGAAGAAACCGGAACGAAAAGAAGTACATCGATATAAATCTACAAATCCGGATAAAAATCGAATTTGTACATTTTTAGTATTTTGGAAACTATGGTAAATTAAAACATGCAAGGGGCTGATTGGCATACCCTTGCATGTTCCTTGATAAGTAAATAATAAGTCACAGCGAACATTAATTCACCCAGAGCCCGCTTAAGTAACTTATTATGATTCAGTTCGTTTTTGATAATATCATAAAGTCTGTTGATACAAAAATGTATGAATGAGAACGGCGAAAGAGACGGTGATTCAACCGGAAGATACGGAGCGATGACGGGGATGGCAACCATGAGACCGGGGGCCTTCGGAAGGACAATGATACTTGGTATGGAGAAAAGCATGCCCTGTGTGTAGGAGCACAGATGCTGGATGGCATATGCCGGAGTGAGGGATGAAACTCTGGATCGCGATGGACTATAAACTATATATGGTTAAAGACAAGGATAGCAGTCTGAGACCGCTATCCTTTTTCTTTGACTGAAATGTTATAATACGGTCAGGAGGATATGGATATGAATTACAATTTTGAAAAACTTCTTAAGACCGCTAAATTTCAAGATCTGGAAAGATGGATATATGAAGCTGTATGCGAAGCTGCGCGGAACATGACCAAGGAGCTTCTGGAAGAGATCGATAAGTTTTTGCAACAAACAAGGGATACAAAAAGATATGCAAATAAGCAAAAAAGAAAAACAACGATAAAAACAGTATATGGTGAGGTCGAATATATCAGGCACATGTATTATGATAGAAAGACGGGGCATCATGTATATCTTCTTGATGAGAAGCTGCAGATGGAAAAGGTTGGGGCAGTTTCTTCCAACTTGGCGAAAATCATTAGCGAAGCTGCAGCAGAAATGCCTTACAGGAAAACAGCAAAATTGATATCCGGGACAACAGGTCAGACACTCAGCAGTCATGGAGCTTGGA
>CAKSGP010000397.1 GCA_934454745.1 uncultured Clostridia bacterium | reverse complement strand
CATAGTGCGTGGCTAAGTTTAATGAAACCTCGACTTAGCATTTTAAGAAATTTACTTGCTACCGATGGCGTTATTTTTATTCAAATTAACGATGAAGAACAAGCATATCTGCAAGTTTTATGCGATGAAGTATTTGGAAGGGGAAATTTTGTAAACATAGTATCCGTCAACATGAAAAACGGAGCTGGTGCTTCTGGCGGTGGCGAAGATAAAAGATTAAAGAAAAATTGCGAATTCATTTTAATATATGCGAAAGACTATGATTTACTTCGTCCGTTTAATGGAGTGTATGAATATACAGAAATAATGAAAGTTCTTGAAGAGTATAAAAATCAAAGCAAAAATTGGCATTACACTTCTGTTCTTGTCGAAAAAGGAACACCTATTTATGTAGGTGCGACTTCTGATGGCGATGGAAATGAAATTAGAATTTACAAGAGAGAAGGAGCTGTTATAAAAAGTATAAGACAGATAATAGAAGAAACAGGGTTGACAGAGAAAGAAATATATTATAAATATGGGCAGTCTATTTTTGAAGCAAAAGATGCTCAATCATCAATTAGAACTAGGGTTGCATCTGCAAAAAAGAATTTTGGCATTGTTGATGATGTTATATCTATAGAGTATGTACCTAAAACTGGCAGAAATAAAGGAATGATGTATGAGCAGTTTTATAAAGGTGACAAGTGCCGTTTATTTGCATGGTTGAAGGATATTTGTGAAAGTAAAGAGGGAATTCTTTATAAAAGAGATAAGCAAGGAACATATTGGGATTTTACTCAATACATAAACAATTTGAATAAAGAGGGTTCTGTGCCATTTTCAAACAGTAAAAAACCTGAAGCACTTATTGAAAGGATTCTCTTGATGTCAACAACAAAAGATGATTTGGTGCTTGATTCCTTCCTTGGTTCAGGTACAACTGCGGCGGTTGCTCAAAAAATGGGGCGTCGTTGGATCGGTATTGAAATGGGTGACCATGCTTACACGCATTGTAAAGTGCGACTTGATAAAGTAATTGACGGTAGTGATCAGGGAGGAATAACAAAGTCCGTAAATTGGAAAGGTGGCGGCGGATATCGATTTTACGAACTTGCGCCTACTCTTGTTGTGACGGACAAGTTCGGCAATCCTGTCATTAACAAAGAATATAATGCGGACATGCTTGCTGCCGCAATGGCATTGCAAGAAGGTTTTACATATTGCCCGGATGACACTTTTTATTGGAAACAGGGCAAAAATGAAAACGCATATATCTTTACAACAACATCGCACGTAACCGCAGATTATCTTGCGTCTATACACAGCGAAATGCAAGATGACGAATATTTGGTTATTGCATGCAAGACGTACGATTCCGGCATAGAGAAATTGTTTAAGAACATTACGGTCAAAAAAATCCCGCAAGTTCTTCTCGGACGTTGCGAGTTTGGAAAAAACGATTATAGTTTGAATATCGTTGATATGCCGATTATGGAGGAAGAAGATGAATAATATCTACTCCGAATATAATGTCAATTACATAAGCGGATGTATGAGTTTGCGCCCGCCGCAAAAACGAAGTTTGAAAATTCTTGAGGATATTCTCGACGAACTTGATCTTGAGAAAAATCAAGATTTGGAACGCGCACTTGAAATAGTACATGATCTTTTTCCGACATGTATCAATTTTGAAAGGGACTTTATGAGTCTTACTTTTGCGTTGGCTACAGGTGTTGGTAAAACAAGGCTTATGGGAGCGTTTATCACCTACTTATATACGCAGAAAGGAGTAAAGAATTTCTTTATCGTTGCCCCAAACCTTACAATTTACAACAAGTTGATGAAAGACCTGGGTGATCCGTCAAGTGAGAAATATGTATTCCGTGGAATCGGATGTTTTTCTCAAAACATCCCTAACCTTATCAC
>CAKSGP010000396.1 GCA_934454745.1 uncultured Clostridia bacterium | reverse complement strand
ACGGTTTAAGAAATATACGCATTGAACGTGTTTCAGGAAAGCTTACTGATTATTTCAGTCCTAAAGAGGGTGTTATACGTCTTTCCGATGCCACATATAATTCAACGTCCATTGCGGCACTTGGTGTTGCCGCCCATGAATGTGGTCACGCTGTACAGCATGCAGTCGGTTATGCACCCATAAAACTGCGTAATGGTATGGTTCCTTTTGTTAATATATGTTCATATGTATCCATACCTCTTATATTAATAGGTCTTTTTATATCAGCAGAGCTTGCAATGCTTGGTGTTATACTTTATTGTGCTGTCTTTGCGTTCCAAGTTGTTACTTTGCCTACTGAAACAAACGCAAGTGCACGTGCAATTGATACACTTTATAATATGGCTATACTTGATGAGGATGAGTTAAGAGGTACAAAAAAAGTGCTGAATGCCGCCGCTATGACATATTTTGCATCAGCCGCTGCAACAGCATTACAGGTGCTCCGCTTATTCTTGCTTGTAGGCGGTAACAGGAGAAGAGATTGATAAGTGCGAGGGAGGCGGCACTTTTAGCCCTTAACGATATATTCTATAACGGAATGTATTCAAATCTTGCAGTTAAGGAAACACTTAAACGTTGCCGTAATATGGATAAAAATGAAAAGGCGTTGTTTACAAACCTTGTATATGGAGTTGTATCACGTCATTTTACCCTTGAATACATTATTTCCAAGTATTCAAGGGTAAAATTGAAAAAGCTTGCAAGGTATGTTAAGCTAATACTTGAGATGGGTATATACCAACTTGCATATCTTAATAAAATCCCTGAAAGTGCGGCGGTAAACGAAAGCGTTAATCTCGCAAAACGATACACAAAAAAAGGGGCGGACAGATTTATTAACGCTGTTTTGCGTTCCTTTTCTAGGGACGGGAAAAAGATAGACTATCCTGAGGGGGATATTGCGATTAAACATTCCTTTAGTGCTGAAATGGCAAATATGCTTATAAATCAGTTCGGTTACGAATTTGCAGATTCGCTTATGGGTGCGTTAAATAATCTGCCCGAAATGCTTATCCGTCCCAATATATTAAAAACAACGGCTCCAGATCTATCCGAACTGTTAAAGAAAAGCGGAACAGAAAACAGATTGACAGATTACGGAATGATAAATACAGAGGGTTTTGTCGTTTCGCAAAATCAGCTGTATAACGATGGCTATTTTACACCACAGGACAGAGGCGCATATACAGCATCACTTGTTTTAGATCCGAAAAAAGGGGAAACTGTAATAGATATGTGTGCCGCGCCCGGCGGTAAAACCACTCATATTGCAGAGCTTATGGACGATTGCGGTAAGGTTATTGCATTTGATATATATGACCATAAAATCAAGCTTATAAATAATTCTGCCTCACGCTTAGGCTTAAAATCAATAGAGGCAAAAATTGCAGATTCAACGCAGAAAATAGATGAATATATAAGCAGTGCCGACAGAGTACTATGTGATGTACCTTGCTCTGGTTGGGGAATAATACGGCGTAAGCCTGATATTAAACTTTCCCATACCGATCTTTCGGAGCTTTATGATATACAGCGTAAGATACTATATAACGGTGCGGAGTATGTAAAAAACGGAGGATGTCTGGTATACTCAACCTGTACCGTAAATAAAAAGGAAAATGAAGAAAGAATTTCGGAGTTTCTTAATGAACACAGAGAATTTAAAAAGGTGAATGAAAAAACGTTTTATCCGAATGTTGACGGTTGTGACGGATTTTACATTTGTAGGTTAAACAAAAATGATTGATTTAAAGGATTTTGGATACAGCGAGCTTGAATCATTTATAACAGAGCTTGGGGAGAAAAAATTCCGTGCAGGACAAATATTTAAGTGGTTGCACCAAGGTGTTACAAGATACGAGGAAATGACCGACATTTCCAAACAG
>CAKSGP010000395.1 GCA_934454745.1 uncultured Clostridia bacterium | reverse complement strand
GACCTGCAATCACCTTTGCAGTGGACGGAATAATGCCGTAGCCGTAATCATATTCCCAATAGTCAGTAAAATCTCCGTATGCACGTATGGTTGAAGTGTAATCGTAAATCAATTCGCTTATGGAAGTAAGATTTTCATCAGTATAATCATACGATAAATCAAAGGGCATTGACTCTATTTTAACTACACTCTCTGCACCTAAAAATTCATTGTCAAACTCGTTCACAAAGGAATTATCAAGCACGACCGTACCGCCGTTTTTTACGTATTGAGTAATATCTTTTGCGTTGATTTTTTCAGAATTTGAATCAAGATATATTATATCAAAAACATCTATATCCTTAGTGTCATAAATACGAGTTACACTGATGTTTGCCATGATTCCGTTCTTTAACTGATTATATGCAACATCACTTTCCTCCTCCGAGCCAAAAACTGCCGCACGGATATTACATCTGCCGTATGCCTCAACCTCTTTTGTACAGGCGGAAAGCATCGGTACCATAGAAACCAATAAGACTGCCAACAAAACCCAAGCTATAATTTTATATTTAAAAAGCTTCATATATGAACGCTCCGTTCCCCGTGAAAAAGATACATACAAGCAACAGCATTGCAAGATACATCAAGAACACGAAAATTCCTTTTATCAATTTCAAAATAATCAAATCCTCTCATTTATTCTGTGTATATTGTACCATAAAATACCTTATATGTAAAGCATAAAAAACAGTCAGGAACTTTTCCACAGAATTATTAACACGCCGTGTTAATAGTTTTATGTTAACTCCATTAGCTTAAAAAGTTTTCCACGTTATACACCTATTATGTGGAAAACTTTTTAAAACATCAGTTAAGACACGCTTTTTAGACAAGCTGTTTTGTGAATAACCGGTGGAAAACGTGAATTACATAATTTCGGAAACATTTTATGTAACATCTCTGCAACCTGTATGTATCATCTGAAACCTCCTTGAAACATTTTATGTACCCTTTTTTATTATTGAATTATCAAACAATTTATGGTATAATTACTATAATATAATTAAAGAAACTATTGAAAGAAGCTATGGGCTATGAAACAGAAAACAGTATATATATGTAACGAATGTGGATATCGTTCTCCAAAATGGCTTGGTAAATGCCCCGGGTGCAATAACTGGAACACGCTTTTGGAAACCCTTGAAGCAAGTGAAAAGCCATCGGCAAAATCACCTTCAGTTAAAAGCACTTTAAACAGACCTCAGCAGATAACAGAAATTTCACATAATAACGATACACGCTTTTCAACAGGAATGCGTGAGCTTGACCGTGTCCTTGGCGGAGGTGTAGTATCAGGCGAACTGATACTTGTAGGCGGTGACCCTGGTATCGGTAAATCTACACTTCTGTTGCAAATCTGCGAAAATGCAGGAAAAACAAAAAAGATACTTTATATATCAGGGGAGGAGTCTTCATCACAAATTAAAATACGTGCAAAAAGGCTGGGAGTTAATACAGAAAATCTGTATCTCCTATCGGAAACCGATGTAGAAATAATTCTTGAAGCAATAAATGATACAAAGCCTGATATTGTCATTATTGATTCAATACAGACAATGCGTATTGATGCAATTGCATCTGCCGCAGGTAGTGTTCCCCAGGTTCGCGAAACTACAAACGCATTAATGAAAACCGCAAAATCAATGAATATATCAATGTTCATTGTAGGACACGTAACAAAGGACGGAGCACTTGCCGGACCTAGAGTTCTTGAACATATGGTTGATTGCGTTCTGTATTTTGAGGGTGACAGACAGCTTTCCTTTCGGATTTTACGTGCTGTTAAGAACCGCTTTGGTTCAACAAACGAAATCGGTGTCTTTGAAATGGCAGACACAGGACTTATTGAGGTTGAAAACCCTTCTAAAACACTTTTAGAGGGCAGACC
>CAKSGP010000394.1 GCA_934454745.1 uncultured Clostridia bacterium | reverse complement strand
TCATTTCCTAAAATCCTTTCGTTACATAATCAATGATGGAATAAGCGGATTTTTGTGAAGCTCATTGCCATACCGTATTTATTGCAGACTTCAATGACATTATCGTCACGTACAGAGCCTCCAGGCTGTGCGATATACTTAACGCCTGATTTATATGCACGTTCAATATTATCACCAAAGGGGAAGAACGCATCAGAGCCTAATGCAACGTCGGAGTTCTTTTTAAGCCATTCTTTCTGTTCTTCCTTTGTAAAGGGTTCAGGCTTAACCTTGAAAAGCGTCTGCCAAACACCGTCTTTTAGTACGTCCTCGTATTCGTCTGAAATATATACATCAATTGTGTTATCTCTGTCGGCACGGCGGATACCATCAACGAATTGAAGATTAAGAACCTTCGGTGACTGACGTAGCCACCAAATATCGGCTTTATTACCTGCAAGACGTGTACAATGTATTCTTGATTGCTGACCTGCGCCTATTCCGATTGCCTGACCGTCTTTAACGTAGCATACACTGTTTGATTGTGTATATTTAAGAGTAATGAGAGAAATCAATAAATCACGCTTTGCAGACTCAGGCATTTCCTTATTATCGGTAACTATATCGCTTAGTAATTCCTCATTTATGGGAAGCTCATTTCTGCCCTGTTCAAATGTTATACCAAATACTTCTTTACATTCAACAGGCTCGGGCTTATAGGACGGATCCATCTTTAAAATGCAGTAATTACCATTCTTTTTAGCCTTTAATATTTCAAGAGCTTCATCAGAATATGAGGGAGCGATAATACCGTCTGATACCTCTTTCTTGATAAGAAGTGCAGTAGCCCTGTCGCACTCGTCAGATAATGCAATAAAATCACCGAAAGATGACATTCTGTCAGCACCTCTTGCTCTTGCGTATGCATTTGCCATAGGTGTAAGCTTGACATCATCAACAAAGTATATTTTCTTTAGGGTATCTGTAAGAGGCAATCCAACAGCCGCACCGGCAGGTGATACGTGCTTAAATGATGTTGCCGCAGGCAATCCTGTGGCTTTTTTCAGTTCTGATACTAACTGCCAGCCATTAAGTGCATCAAGTAAGTTTATGTATCCCGGTTTTCCGCTTAATACTTCAAAGGGGAGCTCGCCGTTTTTCTGATAAACCCTTGATGGTGTCTGATTTGGGTTACAGCCGTACTTTAATTGCATTTCTTTCATTTGTATTGTTCCTTTCTCTCGTTTTGGATATATCAATTGTTTTTGTTTACAATTCTTGTCTGAGTTTCGCTGCTTGCTAAATCAATATATCTTACAAATAACGAAACCTTGTTATCCTCGTTTAGTGATGTCCAGAGCCCGTTTGTAAATTCATCAATATCATTAGGTATTTCAACCTGCTTGGGTTCACCTTCAAAGGAGGGTAGGGGATCGCCATCTGTCATATAGGTATGGATAAAGTGTCCGATACCATTTTGAGGATTGTTGTATGTGAATGTGTGTCTTCTGCAGGAGGACGGGTCACCATCAGCACTCTTTAAGATAGACATAGCATAATTGAAATTAGAATCTGATGTTTTGATTATACCTGAAATTCTTGGTGTATAGTTTGGTGCATCATCCTCAAATTCTCTCGTTCTTAAAGACTGCTCAAAGGTTAACTGCTGATTCATAAGGTCATATATTGTATCAGTCTGGTCGCCGTTTGTCACAATTGTTTTAGTGCCCAAAACTCTTACCGGTGCATATATAATTAAATGAGGGTCAGTAAGCTTTGAGGGATCAAATGCCTGAGTACGTATTCCGTCGCCATCCTCTACAAAAACACGGTTACGGCTGTTTACACTTCTGCCCATAATAAAATATGCAGTAACTGCACTTTTGCCGTCCTTACTTTTTCCTATTACTATACCTCTGCCCGGGTATGAGTTTTCCTTAAGCTCTTTATAAA
>CAKSGP010000393.1 GCA_934454745.1 uncultured Clostridia bacterium | reverse complement strand
GTATTTTGCTTCTTTGTGCTTTTGAAATGTTTTCAAGGCATTTGTCAAGTGCGCTGTGCAGATGCTCTTTTTTGTATTTCATCTTGTCGATGTACCACGCAGGTGAAATATGAGAAATGTTGTAGATTTCACCGGGATATGATGTGACAATCACGGTTTGACACGGCAGAGTTTTACCGCTTTCGGCTATGAGATTGATTGAATTTTGTTCGTTGATAATAACATCCAAAAACAAAATGTCGCAATCCGTAATATTTTCTTCAAGGTCACTCATAGTATGAATACTTTTTACGCTGAATTCAATATTCTTGCCAAAAAAATATTCCCTAATGTCTGTTTCAAAACTCTTGCACAGAGCCTTGTCGTCGTCGCAAAGTAAAATGTGTATCATTTTTATTCTCCTATTAATGATACTTATATAATAACATATATTTTTCGATTTGAAACAACGACTTTGTGCATTTCACGCCCTTATTCGACAACTCACGCCAAAACTATTTACTTCACGAAATATAAGTGGTAATTTATGTATAAATTGTTAATAAAGGAGAAAAAATATGAAAAAATTAATCAGTGTATTGATGTCTTTTGTAATGATGTTTACAGTTGTTTCCACAGTATCAACAGCATATGCAGGAAGCAGTTATAATAGTGATTACAGAAGATGGTCGCAGGGAAAATCTGCATATTCGGATATGCGAAACTATGGATGCTTGGTTGTTGCAATGTCTAAAATGATTAGAGAATCCGGTATCAAAACATCAGGCTTTAATCCTGACACACTTTATAATTGGTATGTTAAAAACGGATATTTGAAAAATATGTATATAACCAATTTTGGTGCACCTGTTGCTTATGCAAAGTCATTAAAGAATTATGGCTTGTCATATAAGGGCAGTTCTACAAGTGATATTTTAAATAAAGCAAAAAACAATGCCAAAAACGGTTATTATAGTATTATTCAAGTTAAAGGACATTATTTTATTGTAGATAATAAAACAACTAACAGCAAGGGTAGCGTTTATATTTATGATTCATGGAATAGTCAAAATGATCCGGGTGTACCGATGCCGATTACAACAACCTCGCATGGAAGCACAGTTTATACGAAGAGATTAGTTTCAATCTATACTTATGCTTATTCCGGTTCAAATTCCAATTCTAATTCTAATTCCGGTTCATCTTCTTCTATCAAAAATCCTTCGGTTTCTGTAAAAGGTGCTTCGAGCATTACTAATTCTTCTGCAAGAATCGATTTTACTGTAAACAATCCGAGCAGGGTAACAATTAAAATAGTCGGTGTACAAATAAGGAAAAAGGGTTCTTCTTCATGGTTAGTATCAAAAACCGAGGCTATGAATTCAAGTTATGTTAATGCAAATTCTGTTCCTATGTGGTGGACAATCGGCAAAGGCAAGGAATTAAATGTGACTTTGTCACCGGGAACTACTTATGAATACAGAGCTTATGCGGTTTATAACGGCAATAATTACTATTCACCGATGAGCACATTTACCACTACCGGCAGTCATAATCACAGTTGGGGCAGTGCAACGGTTATTCAAAGTGCAACTTGTACAACAGCTGGCACAAGAAGATATATTTGTTCAAGCTGCGGAGCATATAAAACGGAATCTATCCCTGCAACGGGACATAAATTCCAATTAGCTCCGTCAACTCAAACAGATTGCACTCAACCGGGTCAAAAAACAAGCATTTGCAGTGTATGCGGTTATACAAAAACCGAAACAACCAACGCCAAAGGACATAGTTTTGGCGAGTGGACCGTTGCGAAGGAAGCAACCTGCGAAGAAGACGGCGAGCAAAAACGCAAATGTAATGCTTGCGGATTTGAAGAAACAAAAGTTATTCCTTCATCGGGACATAATTTTGAAGACGGCTATTGCACAATTTGCGGTGAAGAAGAGGACAAGCTTGATG
>CAKSGP010000392.1 GCA_934454745.1 uncultured Clostridia bacterium | reverse complement strand
AAGATAGATTTTTATCGAAACTTAAAGGCGTTACAGACCCTGAACAGAAAAGAAAAATAATCGGCGAGGAGTTCATAAGAACCTTTGAGGACGAGGCTAAGAAAATAGGCAAGGTAGATGTTTTAGCACAAGGCACAATCTATCCTGACATAATCGAAAGCGGACTGGGTGACAGTGCTACAATTAAAAGCCATCACAATGTAGGTGGACTACCTGAGGTAATAGCCTTTGATGAAATCGTAGAGCCCCTACGGTATCTCTTTAAGGACGAGGTAAGACGAGTGGGCGAGGAGCTTAATATCCCTAAAGAATTAGTATGGCGTCAGCCATTCCCTGGACCCGGACTTGCAGTGAGAGTAATCGGTGAAATCACAAAGGAAAAGCTTGACACACTAAGAGAAGCAGATTTTATATTCCGTGAGGAGCTTGAAAAAGCAAATGAAAGCTCCAATCAGTATTTTGCAGTGCTTACAGATACAAGAAGTGTCGGAGTTATGGGCGATGCAAGAACATACGGTGTAACAATTGCACTGCGTGCCGTAACAACTGATGACTTTATGACAGCACAGTGGACAAGACTTTCTTATGATGTTTTAGAAAAGGCATCAAGCAGAATAACAAACGAGGTCAGCGGTGTTTCAAGAGTGGTATATGATATTACGAGTAAACCGCCGGCTACTGTGGAGTGGGAATAATAAAATTTAATATATACGGAGCAGTAGGATTTATGTTGTAAAGCTGTAACTCCTACTGACTCCTTTACTGTGTAGTGACGAGGAGGTAATCTTATGACTAAATATATATTTGTAACAGGCGGTGTCGTTTCAGGACTTGGAAAGGGCATAACCGCAGCATCTTTAGGACGATTACTAAAAGCAAGAGGCCTGAAGGTTGCCGCACAAAAGCTTGACCCGTATATAAACGTTGACCCGGGCACAATGAGCCCGTATCAGCACGGTGAGGTATATGTTACAGAGGATGGTGCAGAAACAGACCTTGACCTCGGCCATTACGAAAGATTTATTGACGAAAACTTAAATAAGTATTCAAATCTTACCACAGGAAAAGTATATTGGAATGTATTGAATAAAGAACGCAGAGGCGAATATTTAGGCTCTACCGTTCAAGTAATCCCCCATATCACAAACGAAATCAAAGAATTTGTTTACAGAGTCGGCAAGAAAACAAATGCCGATGTTGTCATCACCGAAATAGGCGGGACTATCGGTGATATTGAATCTCAACCATTTATCGAGGCAATCCGCCAGATCTCTTTAGAAGTTGGAAAAGAAAACAGCCTTTTTATTCACGTGACTTTAGTACCGTTTCTTCGCGGAAGCGATGAACACAAATCAAAACCCACACAGCATTCTGTAAAGGAGCTGCAAGGTATGGGTATCAAGCCTGATATTATAGTTCTTCGCTGTGACGAGCCCCTTGAAAAAAGTATTTTTGATAAAATATCATTATTTTGTAACGTTAAACCCGATTGTGTTATAGAAAACATTACCCTTAGAAACTTATATGAAGCACCGCTTATGCTTGAAAAATCCAATTTTTCCGATGTTGTGTGCCGTGAGTTGGGAATAACAGCCCAAAATCCTGATCTATCCGACTGGACACAAATGGTAGACAAAATCAAGAACCGTAAAAAGTCAGTCACCATAGGTCTTGTGGGAAAATACGTAGGACTTCACGATGCTTATCTGTCAGTTGCCGAGGCACTTCGCCACGCAGGCTATTGTCACAACACCCATATTGATATTAAATGGATTGATTCTGAGAATATCACAGAACAAAACTATACAGAGGTCCTCTCAGAACTTGACGGAATATTAGTGCCGGGCGGATTTGGCAGCCGAGGCATTGAAGGTATGGTTTTGGCGGCACGTTTTGCAAGAGAAAACAATGTTCCCTATTTTGGAATTTGTCTTGGTATGCAG
>CAKSGP010000391.1 GCA_934454745.1 uncultured Clostridia bacterium | reverse complement strand
CGCTATCTGTATGCCGACATCTCCGTCGCTTTCCACGCCTGCAAAAAACTTGCCGAACTCCGCCGACAAATCCTCTTTTGTGGAATAAAGCCAATCCATCGCAAAACGCTCTTGAAGAAAGTACACCGCACTTCCGCCAATCCGCATATGCGTGTCACGCCACGGTGACGGCTTTTTCAATCCGAAATATTCATCGCCTATATTCATACCGCCCAAATATCCAATCTTGCCGTCAATAACAACTATTTTGCGGTGGTTTCTGTGATTTATTTTAAGGTATGAACCGAGTCTGACCGGAAAAAACTGATACACCTTTCCGCCTGCCTCTTTAAGCGGCTCGAATAATTTTTTCGGTGTGAACAAGCTGCCTATATCATCATACAATAGCCGCACCTCTACGCCTTCTTTGGCTTTTTTGGTGAGCAAATCTATTATTTTCTTACCTATTGTATCGTCTTTTATAATAAAATACAAAAGATTTATTGTATATTTTGCGTGTTCTATATCATATATCAGCCTGTCAAATTTATCCTTTGCCGACGTAAATATTTCAACCGAATTATCCTCCGTATAGATACTGTTGTTGCTGTTTAGCAAGTACCGCATTATATCGGTGTATTTTTCATCGGTGGTATGTTCGAGAATATCATGCTGTAAATGGAGCATACGGGAATATTCTTCATCGTGCTGAGCTTTAAGCTGATATTTTTTTCTGTTGTAGCTTTTAAGTCCCTGTCCGAAAAACAGAAACACAATAAATCCGACCATCGGAAACACCGTAAACCCAAGCACCCAAGCCAAAGCAACCACAGGTTCTCGCCGTTCAAAACATACCAGAACAATTATAAGTATAAAATTGATTACATATGCCGCAATCAGCCAATCTGCCATAGTATTCACCCCTATTCTGCAAAAAGTCTTTATACATAGTGCATAGTTTATCACAAAAAATATTATTTGTACATATAATAAATCGACTTTTTGTTATATTTTTAATTTATGTATTGACAAATATTATGTTTAATAGTATAATGAACTTGTAATTAAGAATAACTGATTTGCGGGAAGCAGATGAGTTTATTATGAAAATTTCGGGATAAAAGATATTTAAAAAAATGTTCCCGAAGGACAGAATAGATTAGACAGAACAGATTATAAGAAAGAATAGGAGATATAGAAAAATGAGTGAATGTTCATCAAATTGCAGTTCATGCGGACAGTCTGACTGCGCATCAAGAAAGGCAGATTTTAAAGTAGCACAGAATGAATACAGCAATATTAAGAATGTGATCGGTGTTGTCAGCGGTAAAGGAGGTGTCGGAAAGTCACTTGTTACATCTGAACTGGCTGTATTATTAAGCCGTAAAGGTTATAAGGTAGGTGTGCTGGATGCTGATATTACAGGCCCGTCAATTCCAAAAGTATTTGGTATTCACGAACAGGCTGTCGGTGATGATAAAGGTATCATCCCTGCGGTAACTAGAGGTGGTATCAAAGTGATTTCTATTAATATGCTTTTAGATGATGAAGAAACACCTGTTATCTGGAGAGGACCTGTCCTTGCCGGTGTTGTTAAACAGTTCTGGAATGAAGTTGTATGGGGCGATATTGACTATATGCTTGTAGATATGCCTCCAGGAACTGGTGATGTACCTCTGACAGTATTCCAGTCTTTACCATTAACAGGTATCGTGATTGTAACATCACCACAGGAACTGGTAGATATGATTGTCAAAAAAGCTTACAACATGGCTTCACAGATGGATATTCCTGTACTGGGTCTTGTACAGAATATGAGCTATCTGTCTTGTCCTGACTGCGGTAAGAAGATTTATCTTTACGGACAGGGAAATGGTGCACAGACAGCAAAACAGCTTGTCATTCCATCTTATGCAGAACTTCCGATTGAACCGGAAATTGCAGCACTCTGTGATGCAGGTAATA
>CAKSGP010000390.1 GCA_934454745.1 uncultured Clostridia bacterium | reverse complement strand
GAGTATGCCTGCAATAAATGACGGGAATATGTATCTTGTAAGCTTAACAAATATAAGCTCCTGTGCATCATCACCCAGCAATATGTTTGCAAAAGGTGTACCGTCCATTATAAACATTCTGCCTATGTATGCAAGAACTATCGTTGCAACAAGAGTTATAACAACCCATATAATAGCCACTGTTGCAGACTTCTTAACCATACTCGGCTTTTCAATTGACATAAATCTAACTAAAATATGTGGCATACCAAAATAGCCAAGTCCCCAGCCTAAGCCTGAAATAATTTCTTTTGGTGATGCTGAGAAAATGTTTGATATAAATGAATATTCGTTTCCCGCATTGCTTATTATTGCGTCGTCTAATAATGCAGGATTCTTTTCCCCAAAGAATATCATAACAATCGGAACGGCAAGCAATGCGATAAGCATAAGCATTCCCTGGAAAAAGTCCGTCCAGCAAACAGCCTTATATCCGCCAAGGAAGGTGTAAATAAGAATAATTGCCGCAAATATAATCATTGCTATATCAATAGGCAAGCTCGGGAACAGCTGATTAAATACCTTTGCTCCTGCAGAGAATGCCGATGCTACATAGATTGTAAAGCTGATGAGGAATACAACGGCACATATAATTTTAAGCGCCGAGCTTTTTGCCACAAATCTGTTTGTAAGATACTGCGGCAATGTAATAGAATCCCCTGATGCCTCTGAAAATTTACGAAGTCTTTTCGCAATAATAATCCAGTTAAGTGCAGTACCAATTGCAAGACCTATTCCTATCCATGCCTGTCCAAGTCCGAAGGCTATAATTGAGCCGGGCAAGCCCATAAGTAACCAAGCACTCATATCCGATGCCTGGGCACTCATTGCCGTTACCCAAGGTCCCATCTTTCTGCCGCCGAGGAAATAATCCTTTTCTCCTGCCGCCCTTGACGTAAAAAAGAAAAATACGCCGATGCCAAGCACAAGTACAAAATATAGTACACATGCTAAAACTTCTCCTGTCATAAAAACACCCTTTCATAATCCCTTATCAGGGACTAATATTGTCTTAGATAGTAAGTAAAAATCCTTGCTCTGCAAGACTTTACGTGATATTGTATCATAATTCCCAAATAATTGCAATAGAATTTGACATCATTTTTATTTTTTGTGAAAAATTTATTGACTGACATTGAAATTTGTGATATAATATTACTTGCTTTTCAAACTTGGAGGTATTGATAATATGGATACTTTATATATAGATTGCAGAATGGGAGTTAACGGTGTCAAGCTTTTAGGAGCCATTATAGATACAATGGACAACCCCGATTCTTTTGTATACAATTTCAACAAACTTGATGTGACATCAATTGCAATGCAACGTACAACAGATGCACAAAATGGTATAACAGGCTCTTACATTGAATTTATACGCCGCGCGGCAACGGAATTTGACCCTTATGCTGATGAAGTTGATGATGACGATTCAGTAATAATAGAAATGCCAAGCCGTCAGGTACGTACTTTAAAAGACATAATTGCAGTTATCGATGATATGCCCGTTAGTCAGGCTATAAAGGACAGGGCAATAAAGGTATATGAAAATATAGCTAAAGCCGATGCCAAAGCAAATGGTATATCTGTAAATAAGCTTAGAATGTATCGAACAGGCTCACGTGATGTAATTGCCGCCGTTGTAGGCGTTTTTATGGCTCTTGAGGAGCTTAAGCCTGAGCGTATTATAGTATCAACTGTTGCCGTAGGCGATGGTTATTCCTACACTCCCAGAGGCAGATTGCCAATTCCTGTCCCTGAAATGCAAATTTTGCTTAACGGTGTCCCCTACACCGCCGGAGTTGAACAAGAAGAGCTTTGCACACTTGATGGAGCCGCATTAATTGCAGAAATAGCAGATGAATTCGCAAATATGCCTGAAATGACAGTACAATCATCAGGTGC
>CAKSGP010000389.1 GCA_934454745.1 uncultured Clostridia bacterium | reverse complement strand
GTGGTAAATTTGATTCAAGATTAGTGTTCTTTCTGGTTACTCTATCAACCATATCCCCCAACTCACGCTGTTCCCAAGCATCAGTAAATCCTTTGAATCGTACCTGAGGTACATTCTGTTTATTTTCCATTAGAGCAAGCCCTCCAGTGTTTTCATAATTGCAGAGAGTTCTGCCTGAGTTTCGGCATCAGCGGCTGTAAGCTGCTCAAACTGCGAAAGAAGCTGGCTGTGAACGGCCGATATCTCTTTATCCTGCTCCTGAAGCTCAGCAGCAATGTCAGAAAGCTTGATTTCATCTTCCTGCTCAAATGTATCTACATATCGTGGAATATTAAGATTATAGTCATTTGCCACGATTTCCTCATAGCTTGCAAGGTGGGCTTCTTTTTCTGCATCTTTTCTGTTAACGTAAAGATCTATTATGTGGTCAATATTCTCCTGACTGAGCTTATTTTGATTTTTACCCTTTACATACTGGCTTGAAGCATCAATAAACAGAATATCACGGCTTTCACGGTCCTTTTTGAGGGCAATAATAGTTGTAGGGATAGATGTGTTGTAGAACAGGTTTGCAGGCAGACCTATGACCGCATATATAGCTCCGTTGTCAACAAGCTTCTGCCTGATCTTACCCTCGGCTGCTCCTCTGAAAAGAACGCCGTGGGGGAGTACGATTGCCATTGTGCCCGTATTTTTAAGATGATAGAATCCGTGGAGCAGGAAAGCATAGTCAGCCTTTGATTTTGGAGCAAGCACACCATAGTCCGAAAATCTGGAATCATTCAGAAATCCCTGAGACGCTGACCATTTAGCTGAATACGGGGGGTTCATAAGAACCATATCAAAATCTGTTTCTTCGTCGGTAGGCCAGTCCGCATCAAGCGTATCTGCATTTCTGAGATGTTGATTTTCCGGATCAACGTCATGCAGGAACATATTCATTCGTGCAAGGTTAAAGGTAGTTGTGTTAAGCTCCTGACCGAAGTACCTGATATAATTCGGCTCATTAGAATATTTCTTGGCATTCAACAGCAGTGAACCCGAACCCATAGCAGCATCGTAAACAAGAAGGCCGCGCTTATTTTCCTGACCTTGTATCGCAATACGGGTAAGTATGTTTGAAACTTCCTGGGGAGTATAGAATTCTCCCGCTTTCTTGCCTGTTTCACTGGCAAACTGACCAATAAGGTACTCATATGCGTTACCAAGAACTTCCCCTTCGTAATTTAAGAGATCAGCATCGTTTATAGTTTTTACAAGCTCTGCTATTAAGCTTGACTGTTTCTGCTCTCCCATACCGAGTCTTGAAGAGTACAAGTCAACGTCAGCAAAAAGATTTGAAAATATGCTGTCTGACTGTTCAACATTGTTAAATGCTTTTTTCAGAGTTTCCCTCTGGAAGGTATTGTTGTTAGCTGTTTCGGCTATCTTGGTATATGTCAGTTCAGGTTCTATAGTGTAGTGATAGCTTTCTCTAATATCTTCAAGAAGTTCTTCTGCGTCTTCCGTTGTAAATACTTCCTCATAAGCCTTCTGAGCTTCTGCCATATTTTCGGGCTGCTTATTGTAAAGCAGATCATAAACGTGCGTCAGAAATGTATCAGAGAGATATTTATAGAATACTATGCCCAGTAGATAATTTTTGTACTCATTTGCGTCCATTTTTCCTCGTAGAATGTCTGCTCCTGCCCAAAGAACACTTAAGAGTTCCTTGCTGTTTTTATTATCTGCCATTATTTGCCCTCCTGCTTTCTTATCATGTATCAACGGCTATGTAAACCTGTAATAATACTTAAACTGACACTGTAATACGACGTAAGTCACTATACATAATTATTATACAACAAAGCTGACAAAATTTCAATATTTTTTGTGAAAACACATATAACTAAATTTATAATAAAAAGTAAAAGCAACCAAACAAATTAAAAATCTGACTTAGTGTGTAATGTT
>CAKSGP010000388.1 GCA_934454745.1 uncultured Clostridia bacterium | reverse complement strand
AGCTTTGGATCGTGTGTGCGTCCTCCAAACAGCTTTTCTATGGTTGTCAAAGCTATTCCTGAATCATCGGCAATTTCTTTATATGTCATATTGCTTTCCTGTTTAAATTCACGAAGTTTATTAAGCCAAAACATATCTGTACCCCCTTTGTAATAATCTGTGTATATTTTAACATAGGCATACACAAAAGTCAACATAAAGTTACACTAATGTGCAATTATAGTCCCATAAATGTCCTTGACAGTAGTACATTTGTGTGGTATCATAGACCTGCAATTGCAAAGACGGTTAGCGAAGGGAGTTGATACTATGATTTTTCGGACAACAAGTCCTCAATTACCGCATTATATTGACAAACATATAACGGGCAGTTATGGCGAGGAGGGCGTGGTAACCCATATGAGGTGTGACCGTTGCGGAGGTGTAATTAAACGTAATGATTCGTATTATCTTTTAGATAATGCCGTATATTGTATGGATTGCCGTGAATATGCTGATGCACATATTATAAAAGATGTGCGTGAAAATTACATATACGTATTGTAAGGGGGAAGATTTAATGGAATTTAAAGACAATTTGGGGCGAAGACGTAATTGCCATTTTTGTACGAATGGGACAAGGAAGGTGTCCTGTTCTGTATTAAGGGACTTTTACAACATCGAGAATGATTTAACAGACCAGTGCGGCGAATGTCCCTTCTTCAAAACGGAAGCGGATTTCTGGGCAGGCTGGAGTAAACGCAGATAGGTGGGTGTAAATATGAAAGAAATGATGAAGGAGCTTTATTCTCTGACCAAACGTATCAAATCAGGTGATGCGCTTTCCCAGGAGGAAAGCGAAAGATTTTTAATGCTTCAAAAAACTGTAGAGGAATTTATAGGGGGTATTGATAATGATTATGCGTCAATGTGTCTTACGGAACGGTATATAAATGCTAAACCCTGGCACAAAATTGCAGACGAGCTTGGTCAGATGACAAATGATGCTGTACGAAAGTGCTGTGACCGTGCAATAAAGCGTTATTCGTAAAAAAATAAGGGAGAAGGGGGCAGTTTGATGCCTCTTTTCCTTAATATAAATACTTGAAAAATTTAGTATTTTATGTTATAATATATGCAGTAAGTCTTGCAAGACAAGCCTTTGCAGCTTTGCCGCCCCGTGCGATATTGACGGTTGCATAAAGATGTCCTTGCAAGCAAACATTTTTACTTATGGTAAAATATATTTTGATTATAAATCAGATTTAGCGATTGAAGTGGGGGAGATTAAAATGCACAGAATATTAAGAAAAGAGCAAGTGTTGACAATTCCTAACTTGCTAAGTGCATTCAGAATTGCATTACTTCCGGTTATTGTATGGCTATATTGCTTTAAGGCTAATTATAGAGCCGCAATTTTGATGCTTTTAGTTTCGGGACTGACAGATATAGTTGATGGATTTATTGCAAGAAAATTCAATATGGTTTCCGATTTTGGCAAGATAATTGACCCATTTGCAGATAAGCTTACACAGTGTGCATTACTAATATCTATCGGCATACGCCACAAAGTACTTCTTATACCTGCCGCATTATTCCTGCTTAAAGAGCCGATTCTTGCTTTGATGGGCTACAAGCTTATTAAAGAAAAAGATTCTGTTAATAGTGCAAAGTGGTATGGTAAGCTGAATACGGTTATAATTTACAGCTCTATACTTATCTTGATATTGTTCCCCAATATTCATAAAGCTGTAGTAACGGTTATTGCTGTTATCTGTATTATTACTATGATTTTGTCAATGATAATGTACGCAGTTTTTTATAAGAATCTACTAAAGGCAAAGGAATAATGTCTATATAGCAGGTTTTCTGAAAAAAATCTTATGCATTTCAAATACAATCCGAATTTGCCTTTGCATATGCTTTGTCGATCAAAGCACGGTTCTTCTCAAATAATTTGGACTCCTCCTCAAACC
>CAKSGP010000387.1 GCA_934454745.1 uncultured Clostridia bacterium | reverse complement strand
CACTGAATTGAGAAATTTATTCTCTAAAATCGAGGAAGGCTATATAAATTCTTTCATATTGCTTTGGTTGTCGGTTTATGTACACGTTTCATATAAATTATCAGTATAACCGCATCTGCAAGAGCTACACACAGCCAGGATAGCGGATATGATATGTAAAGACATTGCAATGTATGGTATTTCGCAAATACAGTATATATCCAGACAATACGCATACCGCAGACACCGAGTATGGATACAATCATAGTAGTTAATGAATGTCCCATTCCGTGTATTACGCCGACTAAAACTTCCATAAATCCGCAGAGGAAATACAGGTTACCTAATAGATTAAGCTTGATTTGTCCTGATGCAATAGCCTTAGCATCACCGGGGCAGTATATTGATAAAAGCTCCGCTGAAAAGGCACGTGTCAATAAGCCGAGAGTAGCACTCAATACGCCCGCGCATAACAGGCATATAACGGTGCATTTAATCACTCTGTTATACTTCTTTGCACCTACATTCTGACCTACTGCCGTTATAACTGACTGATAAAAGGAGTTCGCACTTATATATAAAAATCCGTCAATACTTCCGGCGGCAGAGGCTCCGGCAATAGCAACTGTTCCGAATGTGTTTATTGATGACTGAATAATAGTATTTGAAATTGCAAACATAGTACCCTGTATTCCGGCAGGTATACCGATTGTCATCAGCTTTATTAAATGTGGTTTTGAAATATGCATTTTTCTCCGCTTAAGTTTTAAATGCTCCGTGCCTTTAGCAAGCTGAATCATAATAAGAAGTACGGAAAGACCTTGGCCGATTACCGTTGCAATTGCAACACCTGCAACGTCAAGCTTCACGAGCGTAACAAAAAGTACGTTAAGTATAACGTTTGTAATTCCTGATATTATGAGATAGAGAAGCGGACGCAGGGAATCACCAGTTGAACGCAACATATTAGCACAAAAGTTATAGAGAATATTAAAAGGCATACCCGCAAAAATAATACGCATATATATTGCGGCTTTAGGTATTACATCATGGGGTGTGCCCATAAGTCCAAGCAGTGGCTTACATACAGCAATGCCTATAATTGCAAGAAATATGCCGATAAAAATGCTTGATAATATCGAAGTATGTAAAATCCTGTCAATTTCCTTTTTCTGACCTGCACCTACTGCGTGGGATATCATAATTCCTGCACCTACTGAAAGGCCCATAAAAAGTCCTATAATGAGGTTTGTAAGTGAGCCGGTAGAACCTACTGCCGCAAGAGATGCACTGCCGCAGAACCTGCCTACAACTATCATATCAACTGCGCTAAAAAGCAATTGGAGAATACCTGTTAACAGAATAGGGATTGTAAAAATAATTATTTTACCCAATAATGCCCCTGTGCAAAAATCAACAGTCTTTTGATTTCTCATAATATCAACTCCTATTATGTATTATGTGTATTATACTCTTTTAATTTCATTTGTCAAGACCTTTTTTAAAAAATATTTTATTTTTTTTTGCTCCTGATTATGGTATAAAAAACAGTGCATATTTTATATGTTACAGAATATATATGGAATGAAAAGCAAATTCAAGGAGGAAGCGAAATGGAAGAAACAAATATCTACCGTGATATAGCGAGGCGTAATAACGGTGACGTTTATATCGGAGTGGTTGGGCCTGTAAGAACAGGTAAATCCACCTTCATAAAAAAGTTTATGGATACTCTTGTAATCCCGAATATGACAAATGTGTATCAGGCAGAGCGTACACGTGACGAATTGCCCCAGTCTGCGGCAGGCAGAACCATTATGACCACCGAGCCGAAATTCATACCTAACGAGGCAATAGAAATAAATCCAGGTGACAATGCCAGTATGCGTGTCAGAATGATAGATTGCGTAGGATATATAGTAGACGAGTCTTTGGGATATGAGGAGAACGGCGAACCGAGAATGGTTAATACACCCT
>CAKSGP010000386.1 GCA_934454745.1 uncultured Clostridia bacterium | reverse complement strand
TTTTTTATCCTCTTCTGAAACCTTCATCGCCAGTACATTGCCAACAATTTCTACCTTGCCGCTTTGTGCTTCAAGGTTTTTTACATTGACATTAATCGTGCCGCCATAGCTTGCCAAAGAATAGTACGGCTCAATGAATTCGCCAAAGCCTTCAACAAAGTTCTTCTCGCTATACGGAGTGTCGATACGTGTATAATTACCAAGCAACGAAATTGTTGCCAAATCATGAGGTTTAACACCTTCTACACTTTCATAAGAATCCGTTTTTACTGCTGTTCCACGCACTGCAATATCCACATCACCGTTGACAGTAATATCACCGCGGGTATAATCAACAGAAATACCCGTAGGATTCCAGCGTGCACCTGTATAGTTTTTATCGCCACCCATACTTGTTGCACCGCCAGGGCCAACGTTACCATGAACATTATCAGTAATAATACCCCAAGGACTTTCTGCATTATCCTTGCGCATTTTCACATTGCCGTTAATAATTAAATTAGCCTTATTTTCTGCAGTTATACCGGCAGACGAATATTCCGAGGTTGCTGTGATATCCAGATTACTGTTGACAATGACCTTGCCACCAGCTGCAACAAAGCCAGTTACTCCAGCCCATGGATTGTTGAGATCATTGCTCTGATACAAATGCAACGTACCCTTTTTGCCAGAGCTGTCTACGTTATTATAAACGTAGTTATAGTTTTCAGTACCGTCAGTTGTGATTGCATCAGCATTTTTTACAGTAAAAATGTGATCCTTACCTTGAAAATCATAGGTAATAGTATCGCCACTTAGCGTAACGGTGCTGCCACCGGTGCTGATGATTGCCTCATCATCATTGACAACACCAGTTAGACCATTGCTATATTCCGCCGCAAAGGCCGGCATAGCAAACACACTAGAAGCGCTGATAGTCAGCAAAACGCCTGAGACCAGCGTCTTCCATTTTCTTTGACTTAGCTTCAAGATATAGTCCTCCTTATCAAAAAACTCAGGAAAAAGCAGGAACAACCGCTGTTTCTGCAGTCTCCGTTGTACCGAGCAAGGCTCCGTACATATATATGAAAACCTCACAGACCACTACTCATCAAATTTAGTCCGAGATTTCATAAACAAAAGCAATAAAAACAAAAATAGCATAGCTTAAAAAGGCTTAAGCTGTGCTATCTCCATCTCTTCAGCACAAGATCAAGCAAAAAAGGACACTTAACGGATAATGGGCATACCACTACCATTAATTAATAAAGTCCGTTCTCGTAGATCTTTACTAAATACCAATCTGTCAGTACTCTGGCTTAAAGTCATCATCTATGCATTCCTTTGTAAGAGGTTAGTTTTTTTCCTAATAATGCCTAGACTCTTTTTTACAGTTGCGGAACAGCGTTGAAATCTCATCAAACTTCCCTGCAAAGCGTTCATCCACGTGGGATGAGGCCTCCAGATTGAATTTATATTCTGTTATAATTTAGAGCGATATAAGTTAAAGGATGCTCCTTTTATTGGCAGTTTTTATCCTTTACAAGGGGTGATACTTATATTATCTCTCTTATTAGTATTAAGTTGAGTTTAACACCTAGCCATGTTTTTGTCAAGGCTTTTTTATTGAAAATAATCTTTTTTACAACAATGCACATCATATGAGCAGGCATCAAAACGTAAGGACAACTTTAGCAAAACAAAAAGCAGTCCCCGGACACACCACGCATCCGGAGACTGCTAAATATTTGAGTATGTTTATAGTATTTGAGAGTTTTGAGAGTTGCTGCGACGCCGCCAAAGGCAGCGCCACAGCTAAGTATGAAAAAATGAGAGAGCTAATTTAATTTATTAGAACTCAAAGCGGAGGCCTGCGTTAAGCTTCCACTTACGCTCGAAGTCGCCACCGAAGTCCTTAGCAATATCTGCATACAGGTGTGCAGACTTGCTGAAGTCATAAGTACCGCCAAGCTTCATTTCCAT
>CAKSGP010000385.1 GCA_934454745.1 uncultured Clostridia bacterium | reverse complement strand
CACCCTTATGGGGGCGTGTTATCAATACCTTTCGGCGTTAATGGGAAACGGTTTTATAACTGAAGCAATCAAAGAAAGTGAAAGGCTTTTGGAATTATGTAAAAGCGACAATCCTGGCGTTCGCTATGATTTGATGCACTTGTTTGCGTTAGCGGAAGATAAAGAGAAAGCGGAAGAATTGTTCAAGGCTTACGATGAAGAACAGACGTCGCAGATGATGTTGCCGCTTTGTTTTTTATATTATAAAATCGGAGAAACAGAAACCGCTGAAAATTTGCTGTTGAAAATAAAAGAAATCAACGAAGTTTTACTGAAGTTTATTAAAAAAGTTTTACCGCTCTTTTTACCATAGAAAAAAATAATCCGACGTTAAAAGGGGTTTTGCCAAATAATTACTACTCCCGTCTCGGTCTTGATACGGCGAAACTTGCTTCATTGCTGGATGAAACAAATAAAATACAGTTGCCGAAAGATAAAGAACAAGACGTTATGGGCAGAGTTTACGAATATTTTCTTTCAAATTTTGCATTGCAAGAGGATAAAGGAAAGGGCGAATTCTATACGCCTAAGTGTATTGTAAATTTAATTGCAGAACTTATTGAACCGTATAAAGGAAAAATATATGATCCGTGCTGTGGTTCCGGCGGTATGTTCGTTCAGTCTGTAAAATTTGTGCAAGCGCATCATGGTAATACTCGAGAAATTGCTGTGTATGGGTAAGAGGCAACTAATACCACATTAAAACTTGCGAAAATGAATTTGGCTATAAGGGGAATAAACGGAGACCTCGGAGAAAAAGCTGTAAGCACATTTACGGATGCCTTACATAAAGATGAAAAGTTCGATTTTATTATGGCGAACCCTCCGTTTAACCAAAAAGCGTGGAGAGCGGAAAATGAATTAACTAACGATCCTCGTTGGGATGGTTATGAAGTGCCGCCTACAAGTAATGCAAATTATGGTTGGATTTTGCATATGGTTTCGCATTTATCACAAAACGGTATTGCGGGCTTCCTGCTTGCCAACGGAGCATTATCCGGGGGCGGAACGGAACTTGCAATAAACATTTTCATAAAAGTTGAAACGTTTTTGAAATGAACGAAAATAGGTCTTTTTCTATGTTATAATACTGTCGGGAAAAGTATTTCCGAGGTGATTAAATGGATGACGGAAAAAATCGTGTATCCAAAACAGAGAGAGCTTGATGGCATTTATATTCGTGTAGAACACAACGGGCATTGGTGCAGCGTTTGTTTTTCGGATTTAACTGATGAAGAACAGGACAAGTATATGGAAACACTCGACGAGGCAAGTTTGAAATTGTTATGCAAGGTCATTTGAGGAAAATTAAGACTTGCGGATTATTTGGACGCAGTGAAGGAGTAAGTATGATAAAAAAATTAAGCGATTTGCCACGGATTTCTTTTCAGGAATTTGAGAACCGTTTCGAGGAAATATTGGATAATGTAGAAAAGAAAAAAATGACTTACATTTTAACGATTAACGGAAAGGGTTCTTTGGCTTTATGCCCTGTTGATTGGGTAGAACAAGCAGAAAAAGAATTGGGATGTCAACGAAAAGAAGTTGAAGTTTCATTCGAGGTTGAACAGGATGTTTATGATAAAGTTCAGACAATCTGCAAAAAAGATGGAACATCCATAGAAGAAGTTACCGTTGATTTTCTATATTTTTGTGCAAATCCGAAAAATACGTCGTTTTTAAAAGAATGGTTCGAGAAAGTTAAAGATGAAAAATAAAGAGTTTTATAAAATCACTCTAACGGATTGTGCTATACCGAGTTTTTGTTCCGGCGGCAAAGATTATTATGGAACGATTGAAGAAGTTGAAGACCTTATAACGGCAATAAAAAATAACAATTCCATTGAAAGAGATTTTGACGGTTTGCAAGCGGCGTTTACCGAGTATAAGTCCGGGGATATCAACTGTGAACATGCTGATGCGTAT
>CAKSGP010000384.1 GCA_934454745.1 uncultured Clostridia bacterium | reverse complement strand
GTAGCAATTAAAATCTGTATCATGTTCCAAAAGTTACGCATAAAAAAGTCCTCCTATCCTATTTATTTTCCAAAGTTTCCACTCTTTTGAGCAGATTATTTACTGTGCTTACAATATCACTTTTACCTAAGCAAACAGGCTTTCCGTCAATATATATGTATTCGGCAAAGGCTGAATTTTCAGGAATGATATATATTGTTCTCTCGTCTGTTTCATTGGTATATTTCGCTGTAATTTTGATATTGTCAATACCCATTTCAATGTTGTTCACATACGAATAAACCTCTATGCCGCTCACTTTTTCAACAGTTGTATCACAAAAATCCATTGTTCCGTTAAGTGTGTCTGCAACAACATTGTTTGAAATCTCATACGATACCTTTTTCGTTTCAAAATTTACGGTTATCTTGCTATGCACCCATTTATTGAAAAAGTCAGATTTCCATGTAATATCCTTGTTTATGTAATAGTAACTACCGTCCTTTGTGCCTTGCGACATTATCACACCTGTGGTATTATATTCACCTCTGTGCGATGTATTTGGACGATTAGTTAAATCAGAAATCCCGACATACCATCTGTCCTTGTCCATTTTAGTATCAAATTCAAGCACCACTAATTTTGCACCGTCTGTATATTCTGAAATATCAAATGTGGCAAATGCGTAGGTGTTGGCGGCATTTGATGCGGTTGCTATTTTCTGATACAGATTGCCGTCATCATCTTCTGCAATAGCCGCCGCGCATCTGTTTAATGCTGTAAATACGGGAATATTATCTTCAAAATCGAACTCTGCAGAAACGGACGGCAGTACACCGACAAGTTTCTTTTTGAGATACCCATCTGTTTCAAGCGTGGCTGTGTCGACCTTTTTTGCAAGATCAGCCTTTATTTCATCGACCTCTTCGCCTTTTGCTAAACGTATATCCTCAGCCATAATCTATCATTCCTTTCTCAGCGACTGTATCTGCTGTGCAAGCTCAAGGATTGCATCACGCAGTTCGAGTGTTTTGGGCTCTGATGCCGCAGAATTTGTATAACTGAACGAGCCTGTTGTATCACCCGTAGCATTCTGTGTGAGAGTGGTTGTACCGATTGATATTTCACCGCCGCTTGCACCGTTATAATACTCATCCCAATAAATCACTCCGCCTACAACCTCAAGCGTGACAGCAACCGAAATTCTACTTCCGGCAGAGGCGGACACAGTTCCGTATTTGTTTCTAAATACCGCATCACCCCATGTAGTTTTCACACTTTGCAAAATCGAAGTAAACGGTGTTGATGTGCCGTGATAAAATGATATAGAGCCGCTTGCGCTTATAATCTCAAGCGTATCTGAAAGCTGTACTGCCGCTGTTTTCTTTTCTGTTTCTGCCAGCTTTTTATCAATAGCATTGAAATTAGAATTTAATACTGTTATGTCAATAACATCCGTTTTCGCCGGAAGTTTAAATCTGTAATTTGATGTGTAGTCCATTTTTCGTTCCTCCTCATAATAGGCATGCATACGGTATGCCGTTTTTAAACACAACATACGCATTTGCGCCGTCCTCTCTTAAATATACATTTTCGCCCTCAACATACAGCCATGTTCTGCCGTCATAGTCCTCGGCATCACCCCAAGTGAGCGACGCGGCATTACCCCAAGTATTAAGCTTTAGTTTGAGGTCATTCCATGTGTTTTTCTCAAACGCATACTCAATCTTGATATGCGCAGGCTTTACTTCGTCAACGGCTGACTGTATCTCATTGAAATTATATGGTTTGCCTTTTCTGCCCGTAAAGGCTATTGTAACCGTATAATTCGCAAAATCCTCTGTGATAGTACAGCCTGTTTTATCATAAATATCAATCAGCTCATACAGTGACGACCTTGTAAGCACACTGTTTCCTTGTATTCTTGCGATTACTCTGGCACGTTTGGTTTCATTATCAGCGGTTATTGAAGGCAATCCCACGTCC
>CAKSGP010000383.1 GCA_934454745.1 uncultured Clostridia bacterium | reverse complement strand
ATGGTGTGCGTATTGCAGAGCTTGACGAAATGTCATATCGAAAACAGCTTTGGACTCACAGACCCCTTATTGATTTTTGGAGAGTAGGCAAAGGCTATGCCAAAAAGCTTGAGGAAAACGGATTATATACAATGGGGGATATAGCCGCATACTCACTTTTAGGGTGGGGAGAGGATAAGCTGTATAAGCTGTTTGGAGTAAATGCAGAGCTTTTAATTGATCATGCGTGGGGTTGGGAGCCTTGCACAATAGAGGATATACGTTCATATAAGCCGGAAAATAAAAGTATCGGCTCCGGTCAGGTACTCCACTGCCCCTACGATTTTGATAAAGCAAAAGTAATTGCCCGCGAAATGACTGAGCTGTTAGTTTTGGATTTAGTGGAAAAGCGGTTAGTTACGGACCAGATAGTTCTGACAGTTGGCTACGATATAGAAAACCTTACAAACAGCGAAATCAAAAAGAATTATAAAGGTGAGATTACAACAGACAATTACGGCAGGAAAATCCCCAAACACGCTCACGGAACAGCAAATATCGGAAAGCTCACATCATCAACTATGCTGATTATGAATGCGGTTATGGAGCTGTTTGATAAAATCGTAAATCCCAAGCTGTTGGTAAGACGTGTAAATATCTCTGCAAATCATATCGTACCTGAACAAGAGATAAAACCAAGCTTTGAACAGCTTGATTTGTTCACAGACTATGAGGAACTTCAGAAAAAACGTGAACAAGAGGAAAAGAAATTAGAAAAAGAACGTGCAATTCAGGAGGCGACAATCGAGCTCAGAAACAAATTTGGCAAAAATGCCATATTAAAAGGCACAAATTTGCAGGAGGGTGCAACAACAAAGGACAGAAATAAACAGATAGGAGGTCATAGAGCTTAAAAAGATATGTGGATTTATACCATGACAGATTGGTTAGGACTCCTACCGCTATTTATATATGGTAATCGGATTACTTATTTCAGAGGTTAATTGGTTTACGGATATTGTAGGTTCGGTATTCTTAAGTATGGGATTGTTTTATATTTATAAAGCGGTGGTTATACTACTTAATAAAGAGTCAGAATAATTGGAGGTAGGCTTTTGGAATTTAATGAAAAGCTTCAGGAATTGAGAAAGAACAAAGGCTTAACGCAAGAAGAGCCGGCAGAAGCTTTGTTTGTGTCAAGAACGGCTGTTTCAAAGTGGAGGGGGTTATCCGAGTATTGATTCATTGGGCTTAAGTATTTTGAGTGTGCTGTTTTTAGCAATGACAAGAGACGTCTATGCCATAACAGTGGCATTTATTTTGCTGATAATAAAAGGCATACTGCTTTTAAAACATATAAAGGCAAGTAATAAGACAACTGTAAACGTTTCGGAGGCAATAATGGATTATAAATCAGATGAACACAAATATGACAATATAATAAATCTGCCCCATCATCAGTCAAAAAAGAGAAAGCATATGTCAAGGCAGGAGCGTGCCGCACAGTTTGGATCGTTCCGTGCCTTGACAGGCTATGAAGATGAGATTGCAGAAACGTCAAGACGTACCAACGAAAAAGCAGAGCTTGACGAATACACAAAGTCGGAGATTAATAGAAAGCTGATATATATCAAGGATCATATCAAAGACAGACAGGAGATAACTGTCACATATTTTGTGCCGGACGAAAGAAAATCAGGCGGTGCATACATTACAAAAAAAGGCATAATCGGCAAATTAAGCGAGTATAAAAGACAGCTTGTATTCGAGGACGGAATAGAAATACCCATAGATGAAATATTCTCTATTGAAGGTGAGCAGTTTTAGGCGAAATAGGTTACCCATGTTAAATAATGTTGACATTTGTGTCGAATTATGATAAACTTTGTGTATAGTTTATCGGGGAGGACACCGTTGTGGTGAAAAAAAGATGGGGTGACCGTAGGGATGCGGTAAAACTTAGAAAGTTGGATTCTATGCATTGTATAATGC
>CAKSGP010000382.1 GCA_934454745.1 uncultured Clostridia bacterium | reverse complement strand
AAAAAACGTGCTTGTGCCGTCAATAATGCTTGACTTAACGCCTGTTGTATGAGCAAGTCCGATGTAGAAAAACAAGTATTGCAAAATTGTTTGGAACATTGCAAGCACACAGACCTTACCAAGTGAAGTCTTTTTAGGTTTAACAAGTTTTTTATTTGCAAAGCTGAAAATTATTATTGTCAGCACACCGGCTAAAATAAATCTTATTCCGGCAAACAGAATAATTGAAGCTGTATCGGATGAGTCAATATTAAAAAGGCTGTATCCGATTTTAATAATCGGAAAAGCACTGCCCCACAAAAAGCAGCATACCGTAGCAATAAGCCACACAACAAAAACATTTTGAAATTTTTCAGAAGTTTTTTTCATATCAAACGCAAAAATAAAGGTAGCACAAAGCTACCTTTAAATCCTTATATAGTTTTATTTTTTAATTGTTACAAGGTGATCCTTGAGATATTGCTCGGAAGCCGGGAAGTGGTTTGAATACTCGATGTCAAGTGAAGCATTCTTATCCTTAAGAATTGCAACATTTGCATGAGTTACATCAATATGAACATGCATATCGTAATCAGCTTCTACAATTTCCTTGTTAGCAACATTAATCTTAATCGTACCTGTACCGCCGGCATAGTTAACAACAAAGTTGTCATCAACAGAACCTTCAGAGAATGAAAGAACTGTGATGTTGCTTACAACGCCTGAGATGTCACCGAGAACATTAAAGAAACGACCCTGTGAATCTTCACCCGGCATAGCAAGAAGCTGAGCCTTAGGCTGAATAACCATTGTGATTGTGCCGTCACCGTTGTCTGTAACATTACAAGCAAGAACATCATCTGCAGTAAGGTGTGAAACAGTTCTGTCAATCTTACCGCTGCTTGCTTCCTGCCAGTCGTTCTTTGGTTCAAGAGAGTTACCCGGTGATAAGCTCTTTACACCGCCGGTGAAAAGACCGCCTACAATACCCGGAACAAGTTTGTTGATAGTATCATTTGACTTACCTTCAACAAGAAGATTTTTAACATCAAGAGTTTCATCGCCGAGAAGCTTATATGCTTTAATAGGGCTTCCGTCATATGTACCGTCGACTGTCATAGTCTTTGTGTTGTTGTAACATTCAACATAATAGTTAACAACATCATCGGTTGTTTTAAAATCAATGCCACCGTATGTACCCGGTTTGAGTTCATCAATAACAGGTTCATCTACAAACTCGGCTGAGCCTGTTTCCGGTTGTTGAGCCACCTTTGCAGGTGATACGATTACGATTACAGCGGTTGCTATTACCAATAGAAGTAAGACAACAGAAAGGAATCTGTTGAATTTTGCAAGTCCTGACTTATCTTTTACTTTAGCCATTATTTTTTCTCCTTACAAGATATTTCTACTATATAATACATTAAAGTTATCATAAATTCAACAATTTTTTTTAAAAAAGCAAAAATATGTGTTATAATACTGTTAAATCTTTACAAAACAAGGGGTAAAAATGGAAATAAAACCTATTGCAAAAATAATAAATGATTACGACAGCAAGTTTGCGGTACCAAGGCAAAGCGGACTTGTGAACGAAATAAAATCACAAATTATATTTGAAAAAGAATACTCAAACCACGCAGCTTTTAAAAGAATTGAGGAATTCAGTCATTTATGGCTCATTTGGGGTTTCAGCCTTAATTCGCATCAATCAACCTCGTTAACAGTAAGACCTCCGCGACTCGGCGGAAACGAAAAAGTAGGTGTTTTTGCAACCCGTTCCCCTTTTCGACCAAATCCTATCGGTCTTTCAAGCGTAAAACTTGAAAAAGTAATAAAAGACAAAAATGATAATGTAACTTTAATTGTAAGCGGTGCCGATTTGGTGTCGGGCACGCCGATATATGACATTAAACCGTATATCACTTTCAGCGACTGCCACACAGACGCCGTGTGCGGATTTGCCGACGAAAACAAAAATCATAAATTAAAAGTT
>CAKSGP010000381.1 GCA_934454745.1 uncultured Clostridia bacterium | reverse complement strand
GTTAAGCCGCATACGCTATATATAATATATAACTTCAATATACGCAGTTCACCACACGTGCGACTATTATAATATATAGAGAGTGCCATGTCAAGGCTTTTTTTAAAATTTTTTTGAATAAATTTCGGCTGTTTTTACAAATTTTAAATTTAAAGTTTGTTAGTTTTGCACAAGACAAATTTTTGTCTATATATAGTGTTTAAAGCACGTACTTATACTATATATAGAAAAGATGGCAGACAATTCTGCCATCTTTTCTGTCATTTTAATTAAATCTTGTTTTTAGGTCCTCTGCCTGTTTTTTCTTCATAAACAACAGCAACTTCTTCTGCTGTGCCCTCTGCAATGATTTTACCCTTTTGAAGAAGGATTGCACGGTCGCAAATTGCAAGTACCTGATCAATGCTGTGAGATACAAAGAGTACGGTTACGCCATTGTCAAACATAGACTGAACCTTTGCAAGACTCTTGCGTCTGAACTTTGCGTCACCTACAGACAAAACTTCATCGAGGATAAGAATATCCGGTTCAACAGCCGTTGCAATGGAAAAGCCCAAACGGGATTTCATACCGGAAGAATAGTTTTTCAGCGGAACATTGATGAAATCACCGAGTTCGGAAAAATCAATAATGTCCTGAATCTTTGTGTCGAGGAACTCTCTGCTGTATCCGAGAATAGCGCCGTAAAGATAAATATTTTCCTTACCGGTATATTCCGGGTCAAAACCCGCACCGAGTTCGATAAGAGGAGCCATAACGCCGACCTTGGTAACTTTACCTGCGGTAGGCTTGTACACACCTACAATAGCCTTAAGGAGCGTACTCTTGCCCGCACCGTTAAGACCCATAATTGCAAGTCGTTCGCCTTTTCTTACCTGGAATGTTATATCATCAAGAGCTTTAAACTTGGCAACCTCAATATTACCTTTGATTTTACGAATAACAAATTCTTTGAGATTGTCAACCTTTTGCTTATTAAGGATGAATTCCATATCAACATGGCTTACATCAATAACAACGGGACGCTCTTCAAGTTCTTCCTCGGTCAGTTTATGTTCTTCCTGTTCGGGAAGTGTTTCGTCAAAAACAACATTTTCAATATCTTTTTCCATATTTCAACCTCTTTTTCTTACTGCAAGGTTACAGCAAAACCTATAAATAAATAATATTACTTATTAATATCGTGCTTCAGCTTCCATGTAAAACATACAAGTGCAACAAAAAGTATGCCGAGAACGCCGCTTCCTATTGCAAGAGCACACATAGAATCATTGAGCCATCTTATAAAAACATCAACAAGATATGTAGGATAAATCACAAGCTGTCGTGTCGCTTTAGTCACAGCAACGGCGGCAAGTACAATCGAGTTCATAATAAACGCCGCAAGGAGCGAATATGCAATATTTCTCGTGGCACGATACTTCATCGAGGTACGCTTAAACAAAGAAACAATTATACCTATGCCTATTGCACCGCACACGGCAATAAGAATACTGCACACTGTTTTTGATAAGTCACAAAAGTCTTTAACCTGACTTGCATATCCAAACTGCGTAACCTTATCGGTGTAATCCGCAACATTCTGAGCAAAATCATCAACAGCCGTATCGTTAACCGATTTGTCAACGGTTATATTATTGAATTTTATAACATTGTCTACACTTGTTGCAACATTTTCCTTAAATTGAGCAATCAAGCCGGTATATGCGTCACTTGAAAACTCCCGGGTTGAAGCAAACTCACCTGATACATAAGCATTTTCAATCTTATATATATTATCATAAGTAATTAAATTGTCAACAAAATTATCCGGAACAGAGCTTGCCTGACACAAATCCTTTGTGTAACGAACAATATCGCAACGCATATTTTCTACATATACACTGTTTGTAAACTCTTTAGCAAAAGTTTTTGGGTTGGCTGTAACCGAAACGAATTCAACGCACAAGGCACACATTATTACACATAAGTATAGAACAAATG
>CAKSGP010000380.1 GCA_934454745.1 uncultured Clostridia bacterium | reverse complement strand
CACTTATATATTCCTATCGAGGATATTATGCCTTCATTAGGCGGCGGATTAGGCTGGGAATTTAATAAGAATGCAGAGATTTGCATTATAAACGGAAAGACGTACTATTTTTATGCTAATAAAAACGAAGCAGAGATTGACGGTGACCTCGTATGGATGGATGCTCCGTCTTTGATTAAAAATGGCAGATTTTATATAAGCGACGAAGCTTTTGAATTGATGACAGAAAAAAAGCTTAAAAAAATATCAGAGATTGGAAAATATGGTATTCTGACTGTTATTGCAAACAGTAATAAGGCGTTTATAAACGACAGAGAAACGTTACTTGAATCAAAACCATATATCTATATGGAGAAAACTAATGTACCGCTTGACAGTACGTTAATGGCGTTTGGATACTCCCTTGGTTGGGACAGTGAAAAAAATGCTGTTATAGCCTATAAGGATGGAGTATATTCATACATATATATAACAGAAGATAAAATAATTATTGGTAATACAGAGAAATTCTATGACTACACACCTGTGTATATTGCAGGAGTGCTGTATATAAGTGATGAAATGCTAAATGCAATAACAGGATTTGATGTTTTTGTATACGGAACTCCTCGGATTTACGGAAAAAGGGATACCCTTTCAGATACTGTACGTACAGACGAATACCGATTAGGCGGCGGAAGTATTTTGCGTGGCGGAGGGGTGACTGTTGTTGACGGATTTGGTATGGAGCTTGTCTCTTTTTCAAATTCTGATGCAGAAAAATATGCAGATGTAATAAATGCAGTTGCAGAAAGTCTTGATGAGGATATTAACGTATATAATATCCTTGTTCCTACGGCGGCAGAATTTTATGCACCACTTAGTATTTATCCAAAGCAGCTTGAGGGTATACGCGCAGTCTATGAAAATTTAAGTGACAGAGTTATACTTGTTAACGTTTACGATACATTGAAAGACCATGCAGGCGAAAAAATATACTTTTCAACGGATCATCACTGGACACAGCGAGGTGCTTATTATGCCTATAAGAAATTTATAGAGCAAAAGGGCGGAACTATTGATGATTTATCGACATTTACAAATGTACCATCAAATAGTTTTCTGGGTTCCTTTGCTAACTTTGCAAAAGGCACGACTGCAGGAAATGTGATAAAGAGCAGACCGGAACTGTTAGAACGTTTTTTACCTAAGTTTGCTACCATTGGTACTGTATTTTCAGATTGTGGAGTTTCACGCCCGCAGTATCAGGTTAAAGCGGTAAATACATCCTCTGATTCCTATTCGAATTTCATAGGCGGTGATGCACCTGTTACAGTTTTCTATACTAATGCACCGAGTGATGAATCGATAGTCATTATTAAAGAATCATTCGGAAATGCTTTTGCTACGTGGGCAATGCACAACTATAAGAAGGTATGTATTGTCGATCCAAGACGGTTTAACGGCTTTGGCGGCAATTATGAACCCTTCAAATTAAAAAACTTTTGCGATAAAATGGAAATTAATGATGTTGTGTTTATAAACTATCCGGTTGTTGTAGCATCATCAGGCATACGCAGTTCCATATTATCAATGAAATAAGGATTTAAAAAAATCTCAAAAAAATTTAAGAAATACTTGACAAATTGCAATTATTTGTTGTATAATAAGTGTTGGTTGTACAAGTTCATAGTATAACTTATTATTTCCATCGAGTCCGTTTAGTAATTGACTTGCCGGGAGGAGGGAATATAGGATGTCTGAAATTAGAATTAAAGAAAACGAATCACTTGACAGTGCATTGAGAAGATTTAAGCGTCAGTGTGCAAAGTCAGGTGTTATGGCTGAAGTAAGAAAGCGTGAGCATTACGAAAAGCCGAGCGTAAAGCGTAAAAAGAAGTCAGAAGCTGCCAGAAAGAGCAAGTATTACTAGAGGCATATTATGGCTATTAAGGATAAGCTTAAAGATGATTTGAAAACAGCTATGCTTGAGAAGGATGCTGTCA
>CAKSGP010000379.1 GCA_934454745.1 uncultured Clostridia bacterium | reverse complement strand
CCTTTATTCGACGGATTCACACCCAAATCTATCAACATTTGTCTAACCACGTTCTTCATCTTTTTTTCTCCTAATTTTTTTATCTTTATGAATATTTATTTCTCGACTTGCACATAATAAACGTGTAAAATAATTATGTTAATGTTTAACTAAAGTGTTGCAGCGCCTTAGTTAACACCCATATGAGCAAGTACCGTAATAAATTCAACGTAAGTCATCTGCTTAAAGAGATGTTGCAGCATCTCATTATTGCTGATGGCTTTTTGTTTTATCGCAATAATGTCAACGATCAATGTTTTTAACTCAATTTCATTTTTTCGACAGTAGCGTAAGAACGCTGCATCAAACTCTAAATCACTTGAAGTCCAAAAATCGATAAACCCGACCACACGTTTAGCCATTACTCCGCTTGGATGAATACCAATCGTGAATAAAGCCGTTTCCCCATTTGTCATAAAACCACCTCATCTTTAAATCTATAATTTCTCTCTTCATTGCGACCGATTTGCACCATGTAGCGATTAGTCGCTTTTTGTTTCATTCTTCCGGCGATTGCTTCATCGATTGCTCTTAACTCACTGATTAACAATTCAGATGATATGATAGTCACTAAATCATTGTTGTAACGATAATTGATTAATCTGAAAGCATAATTTAAGTCTGCATCCGTGAATTTCCCTTTTAGGAAGTCGTCAATGTATAAGACTTCTGATTTTGAATAGTCGTTGAAGTAATTATCACGGTCTGAATCAAAACTCATTTGTTTCAACTTATCTACGAAGTCATTCCAAATCATGTATTTAACTTGAACATATCTTTTTTTATCTTCATCATAGTGCGTCATTCGTTCATTACAGATGGAAGAACAGATATGCGTCTTACCGCATCCACTCTGACCTAGCGCTAAAAACCATTCTTTTGACTTATGAGCGTTCAAAATGTAATCCTTAGCCTTTTCCTTCATCTCGACTTGAAATGGCTCTACGGCGTCAAAAAACCGCAATTTATGGCTTAATAATTCTTTCATGCCACTTTCTTCGGCATTTTTCTTTGATTTACGGACTTTCATGCACTCACAATCATCGATATATGATGTGTCGTTATCTTTGTCATAGTAAGTGATAAAACCTCTATTTAGGCATAGATCACAGTCGAAATTTTTTAAATTTCCTGTGCGTTGATTATCTAACTCAACTAATTGCTGAGTGATTGTCTTTTCTCCTGCGTCATAATTATCTGTAAGTTTAGAATCCCAATCGATTTCTTTAGATAGTTTTAAAGCTAGTTGAGACAAACTTTTCATTTTTTCCTCCTATAAAACTTTTAAGCCACATGAATCAATGTATGGTCCTTTAGGTCTAGCTGTTGTTGATTTTGAATTTAAGTAGCTTTCAAACTTTGTCCCGAATAAAGTTTCCGGTCTTAGATATTCTTTCATCTTTTGATCTCGTAACCAGTCACTACATTTTTTTTCAATGACTTGCTTAAAATCATTTACTGTAAATCCTTCTGCAAATCTTGCTCTGATATGACGTTGAGTAACTTTAGATGTGTGCTTGAAGTTTTTGCCTGTTTTTTGGTTTAGATATTCAACTACTTCCTGGTAAGGAACAGGCTCAGTCGGGCTATGCTCGACAATATCTTTTATATCTTTGTTAGTTAATTGCTTAGTTAACTGATAGTTAATTGGTATAGGTTGTTCATTTTTAAACCGCTCATTGTTTAAATCTGAACAATTAACTGTTTGATTTTGAACCACACTTTGCTCAAATTTAGGCAAGGCATACCATGTTGTTCTGTCATAAGCTAACTGGTTATAATTCCCTTTTATTAACAATCCTTGATTTTCTAAAGATGAAATAATTCTTTGTATTTTGGCTCTGTTCCAAAACGGAAATAATTCAGTCAATGCTTTTTGAGAGTTATAAGTCCACGTATAACCATCATAAAAATGCTTATCGTTCGCTTTATTTTTAGCTATCCAAT
>CAKSGP010000378.1 GCA_934454745.1 uncultured Clostridia bacterium | reverse complement strand
AGAACCATAGAGTGTCTGGGTGCAAAGAAAAAGCTTATAACAACAAATGCCGATATAGTTAATTATGATTTTTACAATAAAAATAACATATTGGTTTTTGATGGTGAGATAAATGAAGAAAGCTCCTTTTTCACGACAGACTATGAGGAGTTACCTGATGAAATATACAGAAAGTATTCTTTAAGAAGCTGGCTGGGTACAATGCTATTGGGCGTAGTTGAGGAGGTAAAGCTATGAAAATTCTTGTAACGGGAGCAGGCGGATACCTTGGACAGGGTATAGTTAAGAAGCTTCTTGATCGGGGCAATGAGGTTATTGCCACTGATATAAAGGATACAGGAATTGATGCACGTGCTGAAATAATCGAAGGGGATATTTTCAGCTGTGAAAATCCATACGAATATTTCCGTAAGCCTGACGTGCTCCTGCACCTTGCGTGGAGAAACGGCTTTATACATAATTCGGATACGCATATTGCTGATTTACCAAAGCACGACGCTTTTATTAAAAAGATGCTTGACGGCGGTATCAAGAGGGCTTGTGTGATGGGAAGTATGCACGAGATAGGATTTTTTGAAGGCAGTATAAATGAATCTACACCGTGCAATCCCATGAGTATGTATGGCATAGCAAAAAATGCTCTAAGACAGAGTGTTGAGTTGTATGCAAAGCAGAAAGGAACAGATTTTGTCTGGTTGCGTGGCTACTATATAGTGAGCAATGCTCTAAACGGTGCATCAATCTTTTCAAAGATAGCGCAGGCGGCAGCGGAGGGGAAAACGACATTTCCGTTCACTATGGGACTTAATCAGTACGATTATCTTGATTATGAGGAATTCTCTGCACAGGTTGCCGCGGCAGTTTCCCAGTCAGAGGTGCTTGGCATCATAAATATCTGTTCGGGCAGACCGGAAAAGCTCAGTGACCGCGTAGAGAGGTTTATAAAAGAGAACGGATTTAATATAAAGCTTGAATACGGCGCTTTCCCTGACAGACCGTATGATTCAAAGGCTGTATGGGGGGATGATACTAAGATATGTGAAATATTAAAACATGGGAGTATAAAAGGTTAATGAAAAAAGAAATAGATTTCTATAATAATTCATTTACCCTATTGCGATACATAATTGCTTTTCAGGTGTTGATAGGGCATGTTTTACCGTTATTTAACATGGCAGAGCATTTTAAATGGTTATACTGGTTTTCAGGAGTTCCTATTTTCTTCTGCCTGAGTGGGTTTCTAATATCACATTCATTGGATAAAGAAGTAGTTGAGGGAAAAGAATATGTATGGAAACGTTTTATAAGGCTCTATCCTATATTATGGATAGGAGTAATATTAAATGCGATAATATTGTTATGTGTAAAGCCAACGTTGATAACAGATGTACAATTTTGGATGTTTAATTTTGCACAGGCAACAATTTTTCAATTCTGGACACCCGACTGCCTTAGATTTTATGCAAGTGATACGCCGAACGGAGCATTGTGGACTATAACTGTATTTGTACAGTTTTACCTGTTGATATATTTTATATATCCAAAAATGAAAAAATGGAGGTTAAAGACCGATATTGTATTCTTGTTGATTACAGCATTACCTAATATTATGCTTATATATTTTAAAAATAGTATACCTCTTGTACTGTATAAATTAATATTAAGAAGTATAATACCCCATTTCTTTTTGTTTTTAATTGGAGTATTACTTTATAAATACAAAGAAGAGTTATTACCTGTATTGGTAAAATTTTTCTATCCTATTCTGGCAGTATTTATATTGTACTGTATCTTTGGTAATAAAATACCATCCATGTATATGGATCCGATAAGAATGACACTATTATGTCTTCTGGCAATGGGAGGGGGGTACAAATTTCCAAATATAAAAATCAATAAAGATTATTCGTATGGTATATATATATTTCATTTAATAGTAGCAAACATCATGCTTCAATTTAACATATTAAATAATTATGTAGGGTTAGTTG
>CAKSGP010000377.1 GCA_934454745.1 uncultured Clostridia bacterium | reverse complement strand
ATCCACTTCTGAAAGATAAGAAGCACCTACTGACATATAGACAGGTTTGCCCTTAGCGCCAATATGTTTGATAAAGGGAATATTAGAAGCATCCGAAGAAGAAATTTTATAAAAATCTACCATATCTTCAAGATAGTCTGCCGAAGCGTAGTCAAATGGTGTAGATGTAAAATCCATTCCTTTCGCGTGGGTATAGTCACAAAGTTCGCGATACTCAACTTCACCAAAACTGTCATGTTTTAGGAAAAGCTCATACTGGGTCTTTGTAGGCTCCTTCGTTGTATCCCAGTAAGCAGGTGAGTTCTTAGATACGATGGTTCCGGCCTTATAAGACTGAAATTTTGCGCAATCAATACCTGCCTCTGCAGCTTTATCTATATAAAGCTTTGCTGCGTCTAATGGAGATATTCCCATTACACGTGCGGTATCATAGAAGTTAACACCCCTCTCTGCAATCAAATACGGCTTTTTCATTTTTATAATCCACCTTTCTGTGAAAGGCACCAATGCGTCTTGAAACTGTTTGGCGACCTCTCATTTTTATATGTTGTCGGTCATCTGTTAAGGCGTCAATGAATGGCGCATAACGTAACCCATAAACTTATCTCTTGCAAAGTCGACTCGATTTTGCAAGATGACCCGTCACTATCGGTTTTATAACTATAAATCATTGGAGGTATTTTTATCGTCACTCAAATTCTCAAAAAATAATTGTTCTTGACTTGATATCCACCAAACATGGATCTATGCCTGTATCGGCATAACAGATTCCTTTAAGCGTACGGAGTATAAAGAAGCCCGCTTCTCTTTCTTTTCAAAAGGTCTACAGGAGCTGTGTGACTGGCTTTCTAAATACAACTTACAACTGTACAGATGTTTGCATGGAATCTACCAGCAAGTACTGAATCCCTGTTTTTTAATATTCTGGAGAAGAATAACATCTGGGTTACTCTTTCCAATCCACAATATACCAAGCCTCAAAAAGGCAACAAGACCAATCGCAAAGATGCCAAGTGGATCTGTGATTTATACATGTGTGAAATGGTTAAGTCTTCCCTTATCCCGCCTGCAAATATCCGTGAATTAAGAAATTTCGTAAGATACCTCTTCAAACTTACCTATATGATTACTGGTAAGAAGAACCGTGCTCATAACTATACTTACTGTATCTAACTTAAAACTAGACGATGTTTTTTCAGATATATTGGGTAAATCTTCTCGTTCTATTACAGAACAGATTTTACAACACCCTGAGGAAACATTTGATGTGTCTACTTTTGTCGATGGCAGATATAAAACTCCTATCAAAGAAATGTAAGCTGTGTTGATGGCGTCATATCAAAAGAACAAGCTACAAAACTTAAATAATGCTTAAATCACATCGACGAAATAGAAATGCACAAAGCAGAAATAGAACGTGAAATCTTTCGTCTCAATGATAAAATGCGTTCTCACTCTTATACAAACCGTACCATGATTCGATAAAAAATCATTGACTGCTATTCAGGTGCTATCTAAAATTGGAGATGATATGTCTGTCTTCCCCGTAACTAAAAATCTTGTATCATGGGCTGAATGTTGTCCTCGTAATGATCAGAGCAATCAAAAAATCAAATCCAAGAAGAAAGCTATCATTGCCATCTGTCGTATGATCCTAACCGCTATCTGGCACATACTTACAGATCTGAAGCCATATACTTCTGATGTTCTTAGAATCTCGTTATGTGAATAAAAAAAATTTTTAACGACCTTACAAGCACTTAATCTGCTTAAATAACAAAGCTACATTATCAAAGATGATGTTGTTCCTGTTACTTGATTAGGTGTTGCGTATATATTCAATTTTCAAAATCCGCTGTTTAGGCGTTTTATTTGCTGTGCCCTTTATTTCTTGGCTGTCTTCTGCTTATTTATTTCAATCTTTATGTTTTCTTTTTACTTCATTTTTATAGTCCATTGATTAGACTCATTACTCTTTTGCGTCCGCCTCTCAAA
>CAKSGP010000376.1 GCA_934454745.1 uncultured Clostridia bacterium | reverse complement strand
TTATGCGTCAGTTTTTTGCTGATGAGAGAGTGTATAGGATATCTGATTCCATGGGTAAAAAGGCATTTGCAAAATTTTCAAATAAGATGCTGTATAAAACAGATTTTTCACAGGGCAATATGAAATTCAAAGAGCTGATGTTTGATATTGATGTTGTTGTTCAGCGTGAAAATCCCTATTCCAGAGAAAGCATAAATAACACCATATTGCAGCTTTGGTCAAACGGTATGTTTACAGGCGACAACAGTGACCGTGCCATAGTGGCACTTAAAAACATGCAGTTTGATGGTAAGGAACGATTGATTGCTGATTTGCAGTCGCTGTTTGATAATAAGGAGGATGCAGAGTGGACGATAAGATAAAAATAATAGGAAAGAAGTCTGAAAAAATAGGCAATACAATTGTTAATGGTGAGGGTGCTGGGGTTCAACTTATAAATAAGCCTACAACTGTTGCAGTACGTGATTATGTATCAGGAAAGGGATACAGCGGTATTGTAGATTGGGATGGTGAAAATCCTACCGTTGCCGGGGTAAAGCTGAAGCCAAGTGAAATAAAAAACGGAACTGCTTATGTTAATAAAAACGATGTTGATTCGGTTATTTCAGATATGGAAAACAGTGCGGGGATTAAGGATCCGGAAAAGTCACGCAATGAAAAATACGGAGCAATGGAGGATGATGCACTAAAAGCTATATCAAACAGGAAACCCTTTTCCTATGAGGTTGAGGACGATGTTGTTTATCAATCTTATAAGAAACAGTATGAACGTGAGGCGGAATATGCTCTAAGACGTATTCTAAATGACAATAATACGTCGGTAACAGGTGCCACAGGTGCAGTGCTATCGGAGGCTATGTCAGCACATAATGCTGAGCTTGATAAGATTACGGATATGATTCCTGAATTGTATGAGGCGGCATATAAAAGATATACAGATGATGGCGAAATGCTTAATTCAAATCTCAAAACTATAAATTCAATTGCTGATAATTATTACGATAGAATTTATCAAAGTAATAAGGATAAGGCAGAGAGTATAAATAGTGCAGGCGAAAAAGAGAGAGATGAGAAACAACGTCAAATTGATATTGAACGAAATGCTCAAAAGGATTTCTATGAAAATGCTTTAAATGATATTGAGTTGATGTACAGAGGTGATGAAATACGTTCTGATATTATAAAATCAAATACGGCGGCGGAAAAAACGGCAATGGATAATGCGATTACAAGGGGATTTTTCATTGAATCAGATGAATCTGTGATGCCTTGGCTTAAGAACTTCAGAACGGCTAATGGAAAGTATAGCATTTCACCGTCTCTTGCAAATATAGTTTATGAGTACGAATCAGCCCATGCAAGAGAACGTGGTAAGATAAATGCAAAGCTTGGATTATGAGGTGGTATTAAGTGGAGTTTGGACTTTATCAGGCGAATGAAAACAGTAAAACAAAAATCTATAATTTCACAGGACTTAATCGTATGCGTAAAGGCAGTAGATATGAGTTTTCAGATATGTATAATATGTCTGCTGATGAATATCCTTGTGCAGCACCGTGTAGGAGCAGAAGAGAAATAGCACAGGCAGGAAAAATAAATGCTGTCTGTGCGCCTGATGCCACAAATACAACGGAGGTATCGGGGATAACCGGCGTTTGTGATGGAGGCTTTTATTATAATGGGGAGCTGAAATCAGGAAATATTACGCTTTTGACCCAATGGTCCTGGCAGATAGAGCAAAAGGGCAATTTGTATATAGTAAATGGCTATGACAAGGACAATAAAAAGTCACTTATATATTACTATAATATTGATACTGACGAGTTCTCTGAGGGCGGCAGGGTTATGCGTAATATGATTGTAACCTGTGGTGTGCAAGACGAAAGCTCCGGCAAGTACTTTTTACGTGCAATACATACAAGAAAATACGGCGTAAGCACTTACAGCGTAACCACAGATGATGGTAGGGTTGTAAATAATGCAGATTTCTGCGACAAGTATATGAG
>CAKSGP010000375.1 GCA_934454745.1 uncultured Clostridia bacterium | reverse complement strand
TCTGTACACCGCTTAGGCGGCTACAGCTGCTAAACCTTTCAGGGGCGCCCTTGGCAAAACTGGAAGACTTTCCTTTTCAACGAACAGCTCAGTTGCGCAAGCATCGGGCGGCTGGTCCGCCCCTACAGACGGCGTGTGCGAACCGGTTTTTGAGTAGTATTGTTGCCATATACAAGAATTTTTCGGAAATTTGTGGTTTAATGCGTACATTTAAGAATTGGATCAAAAAAATTTTAGATATTAGGCAACGATACAAAAGAAAAAAGTATAATGAAATGGTTTCTTCTGCGGAATATTTGAAATGGCAAAATGAAATTCTAAATAAACTATATTCTGCGGAAATTGAGAAATTTCAAAATAATAATTATGATTATGTGATTTGTAATCAGGCGGGGATGTTTAAAGAGTCGCAAAATGCTTATTTATATGAAGCCGTGTATTTTTTGGTTGATTTTCAAGGGCATAATTATTCATTTCCTTTTAGAGAAAGACCTATATGTAGTAAAGATGATTTGATACTATGTCATCAAAAAGATATAAATCACAAGCTAAATAGAAATGAAAAAAAGTATTATAAACTTTTGAAATCTACTATTCACTTTCCGAATAATATCGGATATGCTCTTGAAAAAATGAGTTTTGAGAGAAAATTCTATTTTACAGCTAAAGCTTGTACTTACAAAATGAATGTATGTACGTCGAGCATTTTGGAGTACGAATTATACACGATGTATTTGCAAACTTTAAAGAAGGGGAAAAAACACAACATTCTGCCTTTAACTGATATGAGTCAATCTCAAGTATTGGAATATCTTCCGCTGAGAAAGAAAATTCACAAAGCCGTATGCGAGGAAGCCGACGGAATATTTCTTAACGGAAATGGTAGATATGCTCTTATGGGCGTTCAGGCGATGGTGTTTTGTAAAAACAAATATTCAGATAGTTACGACGTTTTAAGAATCAGACGTAGCAAAGATGTTGCTGTTAAAGCGGGATTCTTACAGTTTATTCCATCCGGTGGTTTTAGTGCCTTGAATGATTCTTTTGATTATGGTACTCAGTATTCAGAATTTTCTGTTACAAAGGCGATCTTAAGAGAATTGCTTGAGGAATGTTTTGGTGAAGAGGACTTTTCAGGAAGGAAATTACAATCGACAGAGAAGATATATTCAGATGAAATAATTAAGAAAATGATTAAAAGTGAAAATTTTGTTTTCAATTTTATTGGTACTACATTTAGCTTGGTAGACTTATGTCATGAATTGTGCTTTATAATTAAAATTGAAGATGAAGATATTATTTCTCAAATCAAGCAAAACGAAGAATGTTCAAACGTAATTCAATTTGTTTCTGTTGAAAATATTGAAAAAGAAAAATTTTGGATTTATGATGTTAAGATTGACGATTACATTATCAAAGTCAACGATTGCGCGTTATTGAACCCTACAAGCGCTGCACTATGGAACATGGTGCAATTATCTGATACATATAAGAATGAAATTGCTAATAAAAACGATAGTATTAGAAAACATATAAAAAGGGAAATATAAGCTGTAAATAGCTTTAATATTTATAAAATAAAAGCATAATGCGACAAAATTTGAAGTTTAAATAATAGACTTAATGATGTCTGTGTCATTATTGAAAATATGTGAATTTTCAAAGTAAATTCCACTACAGAATTTACTTTGAAAATTTACTAAGCATATTTTTTGCCGAATATATGGATTTTTTTACAGAAGTGTTGATTTGTCAATGATATGTTACACCGAAGTGCAAAAAATTTAAGAGCGTGTTTTTTGGTGAAATCCAGTTAAGCGGACGCCTGGGAAAGTTATTGTATTTGCGAAGATGAACGGCAAGCTGCGCTTTGAAATCTTCAAACGAGTAAAATTTGTGCGTAGCATAAAAGTATTCATTGCCCTTGCGGTGTGAACGTTCGACTTTGCCGTTATGGCGGGGAGTAAACGGACGGATAAGCTTGTGTTCAATCTTTCTCTCTTTGAG
>CAKSGP010000374.1 GCA_934454745.1 uncultured Clostridia bacterium | reverse complement strand
GTATTCCTGTCGTGCCTGCACAACACTATTTTATGGGCGGAATTAAGGTTGATAAATATTCAAAAACAACAATGGAAAACCTTTATGCTGCAGGCGAAACCTCTTGTAACGGTGTTCACGGAAAAAACCGACTTGCAAGCAATTCACTGCTTGAATCTCTCGTTTTTGCAAAACGTGCGGCATTACATATTACAGAGGAATTTGACAGCTTTGACTGCCTCTCACCGGAAATTAATTTAAATGATTATATTGATTGCGACAAGGACTATAAAAAAATCGCAAGAACAAGGATAGAAAGGACAAACAGCGATGAATGATATAACAATGATGATGAACGCAGACGAGCTTATTCTCTCGGCACTTCACGAGGATATTTCAAGCGAGGATGTTACAACAAATGCGGTTATGCGTGACTATCGCAAGGGTGCAGTTGAGCTTATATGCAAAGAAGACGGAATAATTGCAGGTCTTGATGTTTTTAAGCGTGTTTTTGCATTACTTGACAAAAACACTGAATTTGAAATGAATTACAAGGACGGAGATTTCGTCAAGAACGGTGAAAAAATAGGCACAATAACAGGTGATATACGTGTTCTTTTATCAGGTGAAAGAACAGCACTTAATTATTTGCAGAGAATGAGTGGCATTGCAACCTACACAAACTCCATTGCAAAAATGTTTGAGGGCAAGAAAACAAAGCTTTTAGATACACGTAAAACCACTCCGAATATGCGAATATTTGAAAAATATGCCGTAAAGGTCGGCGGCGGGCATAATCACCGCTACAATCTTTCTGACGGAATACTGCTTAAGGATAATCATATCGCGGCGGCAGGCTCAATTTCAAAGGCAGTAGCAATGGCAAAGGAGTATGCACCATTTGTCCGCAAAATAGAGGTTGAAACGGAAACTCTCGATATGGTACGTGAGGCGGCAGATGCAGGAGCAGATATTATAATGCTTGATAATATGTCTTATGATACAATGAACGAGGCAATTAAAATAATAGACGGCAGGGCCGAAACAGAGTGTAGCGGTAATGTTACAAAAGAAAACGTTCTAAAGCTCACAGAGCTTGGTGTTGATTACATATCAAGCGGAGCATTGACACACTCTGCACCGATACTTGATTTGTCGCTGAAAAACTTACACGAAGTTTAATATTTATAAATAAAGTCGAATAAACCCCATTGGGGATGCGAAAAAAGAGTGCAGAACGGGGCAACCGCCGAGCAGCGAGGCTGTGAGAGTTATCCCGTAGCGTACGCTGATACGTAATGGATGATTCTTTGGGTATATCCCTGATTTCCCAACAGCAAAAAGCCATATCCTTGCTTCACTAAGCTGCATAAGGATATTTCAAATCAGCAGTATAATAAAACTGCTCATAAACCGGCTTTTTCGATTCATATCTGCGATAACACCTATCAATAAAAAGAGCGCGACCAACGCAGCAAACACACATTAATCGGATTCATTTCATTAAAATTCGGCATATTTGAGTGGGGGGTGCGGACATATTCTTGGACTATATTTATACTACTAATCCAAGACTATGTCCGCACCCCCACTCTTTTATTGCATTTCATAGCAATTGTCCGTATCCCATTTTACTCTAATACTTATATTCTATGTTATAAGGTGTCTGTTTATCGGTGTGCGAGAGGAGGACTGCATATTGTTCTGCAATCTTTTTTCTCAGCTATTTCTCTCCTTTTAGAAGAAATTATTTAAACAAAAAGCCAACAAGGTTTTCTCTATCCTTGCTGGCTTTTGGGTGCGGGAGGAGGACTTGAACCTCCGACCTCAAGGTTATGAGCCTTGCGAGCTGCCAACTGCTCTACCCCGCTATTTCTTAATAACAGATAGTATTATAACACCATTATATCAGTTTGTCAATACCTTTCTGTTAATTTTTTTAATTTTATTTCTGTTCTTATTTTCTTGTACGGATAATAATATATATACGGTGATAATATGGTAATAAATTTAAAATGCAAATCTGTTA
>CAKSGP010000373.1 GCA_934454745.1 uncultured Clostridia bacterium | reverse complement strand
GTATATGCCCTATTTTCAGGCACATACAAATACGTATGCTCCATCAGCCGTACTTCGTGAGAGATTTGAATGTGTTCTCCGTCAGCCTGATGTTGTGGGAATAAGTATTGCCACACGGGGAGATTGCCTCGATGATGACGTTATAGAGTATTTAACAGAACTTAATAATCGTACATACTTAATTGTAGAGCTCGGCTTGCAGTCAGTTTTTGACAGGACAGGCGAGCGGATAAACCGATGTCATACATACGATGAATTCCTTGAGGGCTATAACAAGCTTAAAGAACAGGGAATAAATGTATGCATACACCTTATAGACGGACTGCCCGGTGAGGATAAGGAAATGATGATAGAATCGGCACGGCGTGTAGGGGAGCTCGATCCCCACTGTGTCAAGCTCCATTTGCTTCATATTCTGAAAGGAACAGTTCTTGCTAAAATGTACGAAAAGGGGGAAGTGGAGCCTCTTACAAAAGATGAATACGTGGATATAATCGTAGGTCAGCTTGAAGTTTTGCCCCCTGAGATAATTATACAACGCCTTACAGGCGATGGGGCAAGGGATGCACTTTTGGCGCCTATGTGGAGTCTTAAAAAGTTTGAAGTTTTAAATGCTATTGATAAGCTTATGATAGAGCGAAATACATATCAGGGAAAAGGGACTATATTATAAAAGGTGAAAATATGAAATACAGTACAATTATATTTGATTTGGATGGAACACTATTAAACACACTTGACGATCTGACGTCAAGCGTGAAATATGCAATGAGAAAGTGCGGATTTAAGGAACGAACATTAGACGAAGTACGCCGATTTGTAGGAAACGGTGTAAAGGTACTTATCCGCCGTGCAGTTCCTGAGGGGACAAGTGATGCTGAATATGAAATAGCACACAGTGAGTTTAGAAAGCACTATGCTAAAAACAGCCGTAATAAAACAGCACCATACAAAGGTATTATGGAATTGCTTGCTAATCTTAAAGAAAAGGGATATAAGCTCGCAATAGTATCAAACAAGGTAGATTTTGCGGTAAAGGATTTACGGGAGGAATTCTTTAAGGATTTCATCAATGTGGCAGTTGGCGACAGCGATGCTACACGCACAAAGCCCCAACCGGATATGGTTTATAAGGCGGTAGAGGAGCTTGGATCGAAAATATCAGAATGTGTATATGTAGGCGATACAGATGTTGATATAGAAACAGCAAAAAATGCAGGTATGGACTGTATCAGTGTCAGCTGGGGATTTCGTTCGCGTTCCGAGCTTGAAGGCTATGGCGCATCTATGATTGCCGATAGGGCGGAGGATGTATTAAAATTCATATAATGAGAAAAACTCACCCTCTGGCGTATGAATTTACGCTGTTGGGTGAGCTTTTTAAATTATTTTTGATATTCGATTATTCTGTGATTTTGCGAGAAAAACTTCAAATTAGCGTCAAAATATAGGTGGGATATATCCTCGTCCTTATACCCGACATTGTTTTCAATCCTGTTTTTTGAATCCCAGGTTGTATCGACTATAATCCATCTGTTATCAACATAAACCTCATTCCAGGCGTGGTTTCCGGTTGTGTCAAATAGTGTTTTTTCGTTCCAGGTCGTATCATCTGCAGACACTCCTAAGGCATACCCTGTAACCACATTGCAGGGGATATTGGCACTTCTGCACAGTGCTGCATAGAGATTAGAATAACCAAGACAAACGGCACGCTTGCTGGTTAATACGTCGGTTGCAATATAGTGTGCGGTGTTTGAAAGACCGTCAATGCTGTCTGTATCGTAAAAAATGTTATTGCATACCCAGTCGTGTATTGCAAGTGCTTTATCGTAGTCATTATCTATATCGGCGGTGATTTTAGCACATAGATTAGCTATACTTTCTTTTTTATAGCATACATCATATGTTTCATATAGTGCGGCACTTTTGGACTTTGCTTTTTCAAACATCGCAACATTATTTGAAAAAACAGGTGATTCTTTGACAGACCATAAACCGTCTGCTGATT
>CAKSGP010000372.1 GCA_934454745.1 uncultured Clostridia bacterium | reverse complement strand
GCCATATACTGATGCGGAAATGGAGCAGATAGAACGCTTTGAGTTCTATGAACGTGCAAAAAAGGCTTACGCTGTTGTAATGACAGGCGAGAGTGCTTTATATGCAAATATTATTCTAAAAAAAGGCGTTGTAACCGATTGATATAACATTTTTAGTACAGATAAGGAGTTGATGATGCTATCAAAAAACATTTAAGAATGAGCTAAGAATGTTACGGTGGCAGAATTTTGTTTTGCTTACCGTAGCAGGCTTCATAAACGCCTTTGGCGTAACTGTGTTCCTTACACCTGTAAGGCTTTATGATAGCGGTATATCAGGTACATCTATGCTGTTGGGGCAGATAACGCCTGAATATTTATCCTTGTCTGTATTCTTGCTTATATTGAATATACCGATATTTCTCTATGCACTCAAACGCCAAGGGACAGTATTTACAATATATTCAATTTTCACCGTAATTATATATTCTATGGGAGCGTGGCTTATAACAGATGTTCTGCCCGTTGATGTCAGTATGGCATCACCTATGGCGGGGGAAGATTTGTTGCTTTGTGCATTATTCGGAGGACTTATATCGGGTGTAGGAAGCGGTCTTACTATACGTTATGGCGGTGCTATTGACGGAATAGAGGTGCTTGCAGTTATTTTTTCAAAAAGCCTGAATTTAACTGTCGGAACGTTTGTTATGATTTATAATGTTCTTTTATATGTAATATGCGGAGTTGTACTTAAAAGCTGGACACTTCCACTTTATTCTATCATAACCTATGGTGCGGCACTCAAAATAGTGGATTTTATTGTAGAGGGTATTGACCGTTCTAAGGAGGTTATGATTATAACCGATAAGCCTCAGGTGGCTGATGCACTTATGGATGAATTTGGGTGCGGAACAACAAAAATAAACGCATTAGGCGGATATTCAAATCAAGAGAAAACGATAATATATTTTGTGCTGAACCGTTTTCAAATTTCGCGTATGCGTGCGATAATTCACAAAATTGACCCTAATGCCTTTGTTACAATAAGCGATGTGGCAGACATATATAAAAAGAACGATTAAGATATAATTTATGAAATAAATTTGTTATTAGCTATTGACTTTCTTGGTGAAATATAGTAGAATGAAACGAGTTAAATTATAGTAAAGGAGTTATAAATATGAACAAAATAGGTTTACAGCTTTACTCTGTTCGTGACCATTTCAAAACAGAGGAGGAAGCAAGAGCGACCTTTAAAAAACTTGCAGAATTGGGATACTCTGAAGCACAGACAGCCGGTTGTTATGGCTTTGCCTATGACAAATTCAAAGAGATGGCAAATGATGCAGGAATTGAAATCGTTGGTACACATGACGATTTTGAAATGATGAAGAAAAACATCGAAACAACTATTGAAAATCATAAAAAGCTTGGCACAACAAATGTCGGTATAGGCGGATACGGATGGGATGTAAGCGATGCTTCAGTGGTTGAGGAGTTTATTAAAGATGCCAATAAGATAGCAGACCGTCTGGCACAGGAGGGTATGAAATTTACATACCACAATCATAGCCACGAGTTTATTCCCCTTAGCAACGGTAAAACCATGATGGAAATGTTTATGGAAGGCTTTAATGAGAATGTTACATACGTTCTTGATACATATTGGGTTCAGAATGCAGGCGGTGACGTTTGCACTTGGATAGAAAAGCTTGCCGGTAAGATTGATATATTACACCTGAAGGATATGGCAGTAAAGCATGATGAGAATAATGATGTTGTTTCGTATATCACAGAAGTTGGTAATGGTAACCTTGATTTCAAGAAAATTATAGAAACAGCAGAAAAGTGCGGAGTTAAGTATTTCTGTGTTGAACAGGATAACTGCCCTTATGATTTTGAAAAGAGCCTTAAGGCATCAAGTGATTATTTACATAAGCTATGTAACTTTTAATATAAACAGAGGGGATACGGTTAAGTGTATCCCCTCTGTTTATATAATCAATATCCCGTTCTGTCAAAGTTTCTATATTGTAT
>CAKSGP010000371.1 GCA_934454745.1 uncultured Clostridia bacterium | reverse complement strand
GAGGGAATAACGGGAACGAGTATAAAGCACCGTGAAGGTTTTAAAAGAATGATTGATGATGCACTTGCGGGTAAAATTGATTTAATTATCACAAAATCAGTGTCACGATTTGCAAGAAATACCGTAGACAGTCTTACAACAATACGAAAATTAAAAGAAAACGGAACAGAATGCTATTTTGAAAAGGAGAATATTTGGACGTTTGACGGCAAAGGTGAATTGCTTTTAACAATAATGTCAAGCATCGCACAGGAGGAGGCACGGTCTATTTCCGAAAACTGTACATGGGGACAACGCAGACGGCTGAGCGAGGGAAAAGTGTCGGTGCCGTATGCGTGTTTTTTGGGGTATGACAAGGGCGAGGACGGTATGCTGAAAATAAATGAGGAACAGGCGAAAGTTGTACGCAGAATTTACGGTATGTTTTTGCAGGGGCAGAGTGCATATGCGATTGCACGAAAATTTACAGAAGAAAAAATACTGACGCCGGCGGGCAAAACAACATGGTATGCAAGCACAATAAAGAGCATACTTACCAACGAAAAATACAAGGGTGATGCACTTTTGCAGAAAACGTACACAGCAGACTTCCTAACTAAGAAAAAGAAAATAAATAAAGGCGAAATACCGCAGTATTATGTGAAAAACAGCCACGAGGCAATTATTGAACCTGATGTATTTGATACGGTGCAGAAGATTATGCAGAAAACAAAAAATAAAAAGGGCAGACAAAGTTGTATCAATATATTTTCAAGCAAGATAAAATGCGGTGAGTGCGGCAGTTATTATGGGTCAAAGGTGTGGCATAGCAATGACGAGTACAGGCGTGTTATATGGCAGTGCAATCACAAATTTGATAACGAAAAGAAATGCACCACACCGCATCTTGACGAAAATCAGATAAAAGAGATTTTTATATCGGCAGTAAATGAGTTGATTGAAAATAAGGACCAGATTTTAGCGGATTTTAATTTGATAGAAAATGAATTGTTTGATACAAGCGAGTTGGAAGGGCAAAAAGCAAGATTTGAAAGCGAACTTGAAAATATAGTAAAACAAATACAAGATTGCATTGACCAAAATGCACGAGTAGCACAAAATCAAGATGAGTATGAAAGACAGTACAACGAATTGACTGAAAAATATGACGGAATAAAGAAACGCTTTGATGATATTACCGTCGATATAGCAGATAAAAATGCAAGAAAAGCTGAGATTGAGATGTTTATGAAAAATTTGAAAAAGCAAGACAGGGCAGTAACCGAATTTGACGAAGTGCTGTGGCTGAGTATGGTGGAATGTGTGACGGTGTATGGGAAAGATGATATTAGAGTTACTTTCAAAAACGGTATTACAATATAGGTTTATCAAAAATCGACATAACAAAATATCTCGGAATGTAACACATCTATTGTAATCCTACAAAATTTTTTGACCGATTGTGTAACACATCATTGACAAACCTACAAATTAAATTAGCTTAAATAAAAATTAAGTATAATTAAACAAAGTCATTAAACTGTGAGGAGGACAGAGTGATGAAGGTATGGGATGTTGCGGAATTTGAGTTTCACGGATATTCGGATAAAAATCCTTTTGTCGATTATGAAATATTCGGAGAATTTACAAGTGAAAATGAAACGAAAACAGTATCGGGTTTTTATGATGGCGATGGCGTGTATCGAATAAGATTTATGCCAAGCTTTGAGGGTGAATATAAGTACAGAGTGTACGGCAGTTTTTCGGATACAAAGTATACAGGCAGCTTTACTGTTAGCGGCATAAGCGGTCATGGCATGGTATCTGCGGACGGAACACATTTTAAATATAGTGATGGTACACCTTATTATTCGGTTGGTACAACCTGCTATGCGTGGGCGTGTCAAAGTAAAGAATTACAGGCACAGACAATAGAGAGCTTGAAAAACAGCGCATTTAACAAAATTCGTTTTTGTATTTTTCCGAAGCATTACGATTACAACTATAGAAATCCGATTATGTTTCCGTATGAGGGAACTCCTGTTGATAAC
>CAKSGP010000370.1 GCA_934454745.1 uncultured Clostridia bacterium | reverse complement strand
AGGAATTTTTATCACTATCAAGAACAAATACACTATCTTCATATGCTTCGATCGCACTTGCAGAAACAAAAGTGCCCCTTTGAGCACCTTCGGTAATACCGCCGCCGAAAACACAAATCATCTCGTTTTTTGTATTGTATACAAACACCTTTCCGTAGGAAGTGCTTAATGCATAAATATAATCACCGGAAACTGCAAGTTCAGAAAGATTATTACCCACCCAAAGTCCATAATATTCAATAGAAGCGTTATCATCGGCATAATTAATTTCATTTGAATTAAAAACGTTTTTACCGCCGGGATTCAATCTTTTTATCTGTCCCTTTGCACTGACTTCTGTGGCACCCGTGGCCGTATAAATGAAGTTTTCATCATCTGAAACTAAATCCGTAAACTGGTACGGCAATGCTTTTGTGCTTTGTGACTTTTTCACATCGTTTGTAAACAATCGTGTAAATAATTGCTGTATTGCCTGTGTAACAGTTGAAGTCACTGTATTGGCACCGTAAAATCCTAAAAATTCATCTTCGGGTGAATACAATATGGCGCCGTAATAAGAACCATCGCTCAAAATGTACACATAACCTCTGGAATCAACCGTAACTTTTATCGGAATATATCTAAAGTTACTTGGTATAATATTTGAATCAGGCAATAAAAATTCTTTTATGATATTACCGTTTATATCAATCTTCCAAACACAGGAATTTGCACCGCCTGCTATATAAATAAAACTATTTTTGTCTACAAATATTCCCTCAGAGTTTTGAAAATTCACACTTTCTCCTGAAGAATTATGTATTTCTGAAATTACGGTATTAAGAGAATAATCTTTATTTAAAACTACTATTTTTCCCCCTTTGCCGTCAAGCAAATATATTTTCCCGTCTTTATCACAGCATACGTCAACAAATTGTTCAATATCCGAAATGCCGATATCAAACGGATAAATCACTTCGCTTACATCAAACATTTGCTTTACCTGAACTGCCTTACGATTTCCTCCTTCAAGACCTTCCCAATAAATATAGCTTTCATAAGGAATTTCATCAATATCTGTGGTTGCCGCAGATACAGAAAAAGTAAAGCATAATATAAAAATTAAGCAACTAAGAAATAGATTTGTTATTTTTTTCATATATAACCTACCCTTTTATACCTGAGCTACTCATAGATTCAGTAACACTTGACTGAGAAATTAGATAAACTATAATAGGAGGTACCATCATTATAACTGATACGGCCATGGAACTGCCTGAACGGGCAATTCCCCCTACGGTTATCTGTGACATAATAGTCGGTAATGTCTTAAGACTTTCGGTAAAAATTGTACCGTCAGGCACCTGCGACCAAACCCCTGTAAAGAAAAATAAAATAAGCGTAAGGGTTACAGGTGTTATAATAGGCACTACAATTCTGCTGAAGGTTTTGGTGAAGCTTGCTCCGTCAATTTTAGCAGCTTCTAAAAGCTCATTCGGAACATAACTGTCGATATACTGTTTCATCAGGAAAACACCTGTAGCAGAAGGTATATTCGGCAAGATATAAATCCAGTAAGAATTAATAATATTTAAACCCGAATATATTAAATATCTCGGTACAGAAAGCGTATATGCACTGAAAAGAAGTGAAAACTGAACCATATAAAATATCTGCTTGCCGTATTTTAAATTTGCCTTTGACAACACAAAAGCCGCCATCGCCGCACATACTACATGAAGAAAGGTTGCCGTAACACTTACAAAAATGCTGTTGAATATATATCGTGTTATAGGTACCTTTAATGAAGATAAAAGATCGGGTAAAACTGCAAAGTTTTCCAAAGTCGGTCTGTGAACAAAAAATCGAGGTGGAAAAATAAGTAATTCATCTAACGGCTTAAAAGCTGTACAAACACAATAAATCAGCGGTAAAACTGAGAATAAGCCTAATGTGATTATAAAAAATAAGTAAAAAAATGTTGAAACCTTCGAACGAGTAAATCTTTTAAGCTGAACACGCGAAGTTCGATTTCTTGATTTTTTAGGCCCTTT
>CAKSGP010000369.1 GCA_934454745.1 uncultured Clostridia bacterium | reverse complement strand
CCAGAGACCCTACCATTCTAATACCTTGCTGTGCTTCATATTCTTTGAGTAATTTTTCAGAAATTCCTGTATCTGATGAAATTTCTTTTAATGTTGGTTCTCGATGAAGTTCTTTTATTAATTTTTCTTTTGTTTGATAGAGTTGATATTGTTTTTCTTGATAATGAATTGGAATACGAATCATATATCCTTTATCATGTATTCCTCTTAAAGCAGCTTGACGAATCCAAAAAGTAGCATAAGTTGAAAATTTATTGCCGCGAGTATAATCAAAATCCTTTAACGCTCTCATTAAGCCAAGGTTACCTTCCTGTATAACATCCATTATTTCCATATCAGAAGATATATTAGTATATTTTTTAATGACACTTACTACGAGGCGCAAATTACATTGAATAAGTTTTTCTTTTGCAGCAATATCTCCGGCATACATTTTTTGAAACAAATCCACTTCATCTTCTCTGGTTAGGATTGGATATTGCCCAATTTCCTTAAGATAATCAGAAAAGATAGAAGTATGCATATGTCTATCATTAATATCAAAAGTATTATCTAATGTGCTAACAGTTTTCCCATTCGTTACTGCTATGCATCTCATGTCCTCCACCACTTACTCCGTCAGCGCCAACAAAAATAAACGGCGAGATGCCCCAACTCGGAATACAGGGAATCGAACCCTGGACCTCCTGGTCCCAAACCAGGCGCTCTACCAAACTGAGCCACATTCCGATTTTTAATATATATTTATGTCATCCTTATAAAACGCCTTTGTATGCACTGTAATATCATACAACGAGATACTTCCGGATTAGTCTTCTTAGCAACGAGTATGGCAAATCTCACGTTGGCTCTTTTATCTATAGGAAGAAAAGTTTTTTTGCAGAAATATTTTGCCAATTTCATTCTGCGGCGAAAATGACAGTTGAGCGGATTCGAACCGCTCATATATCGAAGATAATCAGTCTTCCAATGGGATTTGACCCCATTCCGTTACCAACCCGGAACAACTGTCTCTAACCTGACTTAACCAAGGCGCCATTCTCAAACGAATGGAAAAACAAGAAGCAGGATTCGAACCTGCCATATATTTGCATTGTCAGTGCACAATAGGTTATGAGCCTATTCCGTTACCAACCCGGAATTCTTGCTTTAAAACTTTTGACAAAAATAAAATTAAATATTTTAGCAACATCTTTAATAGATGCCAATGTATGTAACAGGATTCGAACTTGCGACAGCCGGATTAAAAGTCCGGTGCTCTACCAACTGAGCTATACATACTTATTCTGTTTCGCAGAATATAAACATTAGAAAGGAGTGCTCCCGCCACTATTTCATATTGATGCAGCAATATTACTTACTATCCTCGGGGACCGCAAATACAGGATAAGTGGTTATTAGATAAAATAGTTATGTACTATGAACAAAGCAAAAAAAGCAATCCCAAAATGGATTTGCGTGGACCTTCAGGGACTCGAACCCTGGACCGACCGGTTATGAGCCGATTGCTCTAACCAACTGAGCTAAAGGTCCATTTTTTACAAAATAGATGTGCTATTACGCTAAAAGGGGATTTGTCCTTACCAATTACGGGGTGACTCTTCATAACTCTATACATTCTATCCTTTGCGCTACTTAAATTTCAAGCTTGCATACTTTTGAACTTAAAGCCCTACTCCTTAGATGATGGCTGCTTTCAAGCCTACATTTCTATTTTGTTTTTAAGCGTTTACAGCATCCTTAAGAGCCTTGCTTGCTTTAAACTTAGGTGTTGCACTTGCTGCGATTTCTACTGTTTCTCCAGTTCGTGGATTTCTTCCTGTTCTTGCTGCGCGCTTACTTACTTCAAATGTGCCAAATCCTACAAGCTGGATCTTATCACCGTTCTTCATGGCAGAAGTTACAGTATCAGTAAAAGCACTCAGAGCCTTTTCAGCATCTCTTTTAGTTAAACCAGATTCATTTGCCATAGCTTCGATCAATTCAGTTTTGTTCATTCTTTTTACCTCGTTTTATTTTATTTACCTTTACGGCAAGTATCAGATTACGGGATTGAACCGTTATAC
>CAKSGP010000368.1 GCA_934454745.1 uncultured Clostridia bacterium | reverse complement strand
CTGTCATATGCATCAAGAACAGATTTATGAAGCTGTTCTCTTGCTTCTTTTGTAATTGGGAAGAATGTCTGGTCGTAATCATTTCCGACTTTTTTCTGCGGCATTGACACAAACGGACCGTTTTCTCCTTCCACTACCCTGATTCCTTTTATGACAAATTCATCACCCAGATTAACATCCACCATTGCCTTCAATGAACTGTCGGGTTTTGTCATTAAGTGAACTGTTGATTTAATGTCCATATTTTATCGCTCCTTTTGTATAGCTCGTCATCGAGCAATTTAATTCTTTTTCCGATTGCATTCACAACCGTTACAGTTACTGCATTCCCAGCTTGTTTGTATAGCTGATTATCCGAATTGATTTCGAGCATCGGCAGTATTTGCTCATCCTTAAATCCCTGCAATCTCAAACATTCTATGGGCATCAATTTTCTGATTCTGCAATTTTCCAATACCCCATGAATGTCTTGGGCAGTTAATGTGAACATCGGGCAGTTATGCGGTCTAAATCGCTTACCCTGTTGCCTCTTCTCTAATCTATCGGGTGTCAGGCACGGCATAAGGCATTCGAATACGCCTGAATTCTCGCCGCGTCTGTTTGTGATCCCTGAGTTATATCTGCTTTTGATGCATCGGGCAAGACATGTGATACAAGGCTTATCGTTCAAATCGATATACATCCCTGTTTTACCGCCCTGACCACCTGCATTTGATGCGAGAGTGCAGCTTAGTCCGGACAAGTCATATCCTCTTTGGCCTTGACTTCCAGGCAGGACTTGTATAAGAGTCTGAGGGTTGCACTCTGTGAAAGGGAATACTTTTCCGGCACATCTGACATCACGATATCCGAAAGCGAACATTCTCTTTCGGGATTGGGGGACTTTGAAATCGGCGCTGTTAAGCAGTTGCCATTCGATACTATACCCCAACTCCGATAATGTACTGAGGATGGCTGTAAAAGTCCGCCCTTTGTCATGCGAAAGCAGTCCGGGAACATTTTCAAGGAGAAAATACTTAGGTCGCTTTTCTCTAAGCACTCGGGCAATTTCAAAGAAGAGCGTACCTCTGGCATCTTCAAACCCTTTCCTTTTCCCGGCAACCGAAAACGCCTGACATGGAAATCCCGCACAAAGCAAATCAAATTCCGGGATATCCTTTGGATCAATTTTGGTTGCATCATTAAAAAACACCTCGCCATCTGTATTAAACAAGCACCGATAGCTTTTGTCAGCAAATTCGTCTATCTCACAATGACCGATACATTTATATCCGTCAATGGTTTCAAGACCTGCCCTAAAGCCGCCGATGCCTGAGAACATATCAAAAAATCTAATCATTGCTCCTGCTCCTTTTCAGGTGCCAAGACAATAACCGACTTCTACTTTTGGCTATTAAGTTTTAATGATTTGATATTTTTACTTTCTGTTGATGATTTAGCCGATATTCTTATCTTCGGCACTCGTATTTAATTTTGAGGACACTGCTTTTTGTATAAGTCTCAATGTGTCTTCAGGAATTTCTTCCACAAACCGCTTCACCTCTTCCGGTCTTGTCAGTTCGTAAAAGGCTCCACTTTCACATATTCCGTCTTTAAATTCTTTTAAGGGTGTTACAATTATCCTTCTACCATCTATCTGCCATTTAAGGAGTGTATCATTTGTAATCCCTAAGAGCCTGCGATATGTAAAAGGTATGGTTGTTCGCCCTCTTTTGCCTATAATCCTGCAAATAGTTCCTTTCATAGTCATCATCTCCAAATAAACTTAATTGTATTGGTTCGTTTTTTCTTCTCTCGTTTATATCGTAGTTTGCTATGAGCAGTTCCTCAAATTGACTACCGGCTTTGTAACGCTGAACCATTGAATGTAAGCGCGAAATTTCTACGATGGTGTACTGATCATACAGTTCCTTAATAAATTCGCAACCGTTATATGACAGTAAGAATTTGGTATATTTAAGATTGGCAAGGCATTGATAAAGCCTGATATGGTCGTTTCTTGCAAATCCGCCATAAAACCCTTCTGTCATGAAATACGGGGGATCAATATACATGAATGTTCCCGGCTT
>CAKSGP010000367.1 GCA_934454745.1 uncultured Clostridia bacterium | reverse complement strand
CATCTAAAGTTTTCCTTTCAGACTCCTTATATTTTCAATTTTTCTTTTTCACTATCGATTAAATATACACTCCGATAGGATTTTCGAATATATTTTATGGTATAACTTTATATATCTTTTTTGCGTTTTTGTAAATATTTCACTTGAAAGTGAATTGTATTTATGCTATAATGAAAAAAGGTTGCATTTGCCAAACGCAAATGTATTTAACAAACACTTAAGGAGGACTTATATGTTAGAAACTTTTCAGGCAACCTTGTCACCAATGCTGGTAATGTTTATGTGTATGATAATCGGATACATTGCAAAGAAATGTTCCCTTGTACCGGATAATACCGCTACGGTTTTATCGAAGCTCGAAAATTACTTTTTTGTTCCGGCACTGATAATAAAGAACTTTATGGAGTATTGCACTATCGAGTCAATAACAGAACAATACACATTGATTTTGTATTGCTGTATAGCATTATTTATGGCGCTTATAATAGCACTTCCTCTGTCAAAGGTTTTTGCAAAAAATGACTATTATCAGAGAAACATCTATAAATATGCACTATCTTTCGGAAACTTTTCATTTATGGGAAATGCAATAGTACCTATTATATTAGGTGAGGCAGAGCTATATCATTATATGCTTTACATATTACCGTTGAATGTAGCAGTATATACATGGGGATTAATAATCCTTATACCACAGGGCGAGCAGAAGCAAAGCGCACTAAAGAATCTTATCAACCCAATTTTCGTGTCAATTCTTTTAGGCGCGGCGTTAGGGCTTATAAACGCGAAGGAATATATCCCGTCATTTTTATCAACGACGATTTCAAGCTGTGCTGCTTGTATGGGCCCACTTGCTATGATACTTACAGGGTTTGTTGTAGGCGGATATGATGTGGCAGGTCTTTTGAGAAAGGGCAGGATATATATTGCATCGTTTTTACGCCTGATAGTAATTCCAGCACTGTTTATTGCAGTTTTGTGGGCATTGGGTGCGAATAAGACCACTTTGGTGTTGACCTTGTTTGCCTTCGGTACACCTCTTGGCCTGAATACTGTCGTGTTCCCGGCTGCTTATGGCGGTGATACACAAACAGGTGCATCAATGGCTTTGATTTCAAATACACTGTGTATTATAACAATCCCGTTAATGTATGCATTATTAACGAGCTTGGCGATATAATCAGCAGGCTCTTGCCTTGGGCGCAGTCTGTACGAAAGCTGCCGATCCTTTCTGCTTGCGGTGCAAGGAGAAAGGAAGGCGATATTGTGCCGAAATACAGGAAATTATGCATGGACGGTGGCGGAGGAGGAAAAACACTTTCTTATATTCTTTTAGATCATATGATGTCGAAAGGAGAAATTGCAATGAAAAGATTTGAGTATAGAGGAGAAGAGTGGGAATTCCCGTTTGTTGCATATTTGGAAGAAGCAAAAAATGAAAAAGTTCCGTTAATTGTTCAGTTGCATGGTGCAGGTGAAAGAGGAGCCGGCGGGGAAGAACTTGAAAAGGTAGATGTACACGGATTTTCAAAATATCTTAAAGATGCGGAGCACAATTGTATTGTCATTATGCCACAGTGTCCTGCAGATACTTTTTGGGCGGCACGAGTAGAATCAATTGTAAAATTTATTGAACACTTGATAAAAGAATTTAAAGTAGATGAAGATAGAGTATATTTGACAGGTTTAAGTATGGGTGGTTATGGAACCTGGTTTACCGCTATGGCGAGACCTGATTTATTTGCAGCTATTGCGCCTGTGTGTGGGGGCGGCATGGCTTGGAATGCAGGTGTACTTAAAATGCCTATTTGGGCATTTCATGGTGCATCTGATACTACTGTTACACCAATACACACAGATGAAATGGTTTCAAAATTAAAAGAATTAAATTATGATGTTAAATATACTCGACTTGACGGCGTAGGTCATAATGTTTGGGAAAATGCTTATAATAAAGATTTGTTGGAGTGGCTATTAAGCAAAAAAAGGATATAGTTTTTGCATCTAAACCTTATGTAACGCAATAGAACCGTTTAACAATTTTGCTAGAAAGGAAAATAAAGGTGTATGAT
>CAKSGP010000366.1 GCA_934454745.1 uncultured Clostridia bacterium | reverse complement strand
GCCTTTTTTCCCCATCCTTTTGCCGTTTTTGACAATTTACGCTGTATCTTTAGCCGTTTAACAGATAAATCATCAATGTAAGATATCCTGCAAAAGTTACCCACAAAAGGTATGGTAACTGCAAATAAGCTGCCAAAGGACTTATTGTCTTGAACTGCACAATCATTACCAATATAAATATCCAAAGGAGGGCTAACCATATAAACGCAAACAAATACGCTTGCATATTAAAGAAAATGATGCTCCAAAAGAAATTTAGTATAAGTTGCATACCATATACACGCAATGCTGCAAAGGCAGTGTCAGGATCCTTTTCTCTGTGTACCCAAACCATTGCACTGCTTATGCCCATAAGGATAAACAGCATCGACCACACAATAGGAAACACCACCATAGGCGGCGCAAGGGCGGGGCGTTCTATATTATTATACACCGACATATTATTTTTTGTAAGTAGTGCTGATAATCCCCCTACTGCAAGTGCAATAGCAACAGATATTACATACGGTTTAATTTTTTTCCACATAATCTATCACCTCGTGACTATGTTATGCAAATATTTACTATTTTATCATATTTATTAAATTTTCCGTTGAAAGGAGCTCATTAAAAAGAAATTCATCATATATCATATCTATATTTTCTTCATTATGCTCCACTTCTATGGAATATCGCCTTGCACTTTCAAAAACATTACCGCAAACATCAGCCAAACCATTAATCGCAATTATTCCAAACGCCATAAATTTCAGCTTAGATATAACATCACAGTCAAATACCGCCTTCATAAAATATCGATACACAAAATATACTGCCATCTGCTCAAGCTGAATATCTGTTGCTTTAAATTCAGGATTAAATTCTTTTAAGGTGTCATTCCACCTATCATCAAGGCAATCAATATCAGAAAGAGTTTCAAACACCGGTGATATATCCGCCTTATTTGTCAATCTGTCGCAAGGAGTATAACTAAAATTCAAAAAATCATTGTTATTTATATGATTTTGCAAAGCCTCACCATAATCAAGTACCAATCTTATCCGTTTATATACGTCAAGCTTTCTATCCTGCAAAATGCCAAATACTTCATCTCTGGCATTGATTAAAAGTTTAAAAATATCCTCTTTGCACTCGCCCGAATTGCCTGACAGTTTTACTATTCTTTCATTATTCAAAATAATATCAGCCGCCGCCTCGCAGGATAAGGAAATCCCGCGTTCTATGTAGTCTTCAAAATATTCTGTAAATCTCGGATATTCATCGCAGACCACGCATAGCTTTTCGCCGTTTATGACCATTTCGCATAGTCCCGTATCCGTTAGCATAGGGCATCTGCCCTTTTCGTGTATAAACACATTATCCGAATTTATGGAGTTCCTGACACGCTCGCCAAAAATACCTTCTATTGTTTCAAACCGTTCCATTGAAGCATCATCAACTTCAATTTCCCAACCACCGCAACAACAGTTATTTTTACACTTACTTCCAATACATTTAAACTCACTGTAATAATCAGGCGTTATCATTTTTCCAAATCCTCCAAAAGCTCTGTTATGAATTTACGCTTTAAAGGGTGGTATGCATAGGGGGCTATTTGGGATAAAGGCTCTAACACAAATCTGCGTTTTGCCATTTCTCTGTGAGGAATTGAAAGGTTTTTGCTGTTTATAACTATATCCTCGTAAAGAAGTATATCTATATCAAGTGTTCTTGGTCCCCAATGAATTTCACGTTTCCTGCCGGCGTCATTTTCTATTTTATTAACCAATACCAATAAGTCCTGTGGGGGCATAAGTGTTTCTATTACTATACAAGCATTAAGAAAATCATCCTGCTCTATATCACCAACCGGCTTTGTTTCTATATAATCTGATACATCAATAATCTTACATAGGGGATGCTCATCCAAGGACTTTACGGCAAAATCAAGATAGCCTTTTTTATCCCCCATATTTGAGCCTATGCTTAAACATACTGTTTCTCTTTTCCGTGTTACGTTTACAAGCACGTTATCAACAGGCAAGCCAATCGGCGCCCAAGGCTTTTTTAATTTCACCGCCACCGCTTGAAGTAAGGGATATTCCAAAAGC
>CAKSGP010000365.1 GCA_934454745.1 uncultured Clostridia bacterium | reverse complement strand
CTTTCATTCTACGCGTCGTAGCTGCACACTCTCTTCCCGTCAATATCATCGTTTTAATCTGCAAATTTCTACAGGCGAAAAAGGCTGCGGCATCTTTTGTGCAAAACTTCTTTATCTCATTCCCGTTTTCATCATAATATACCCCTGCATCTGTCAGAGTACCGTCGACATCTATTACCATCAGCTTAATATTCATTCTCTCACCTACATTTTTATGTTAGTACTCATATTTAGACGGTGTCAGATATTCTACTTTAACATCCAATTTTCTTATTGCTTCCTGTACCGCCAAATTAAATTTATTGTCACGTACAATAGAGCTTCTCATGCTGGAATCATAATAGCAGGAATCCTTTTGAGTATAGCCATCCGCACCGGCTGCCGTTACCCTTTCCACTCCCAAACGCTTCATCAAAGCAAGCAACATAATCAAACTATTACAACCTTGGTCAAAAGCACCCGATAAACTATTATAATCTACAACAAAGTCGTCTTTCCGTTTTTCAAGATTTGATGTAATAATTGTTTCACAGCTTGCATCTATCTGATTATACCTCTTATTATTGCTAAAAAAGGCATAGTCGCATTTATACATTTCCGGCACAAAATTGACAGAAATAACGATTGGCTTTTCCCCCGAAATAAACTGCTCTATTTTTGAATTAAATGCTAAAATTGTTTTACCCGGAGCAATAATCAGTATTTTTCTCCCCTTAAATCTAGCAATCAATTCATTCACGCAATTTGTATCGTCAATCTCATTTTCCTTATACTCCCTATACAGCTTTTCTGCATATAGGCTGTCAAAAACATTCTTTTTGGAATGATCAATTCTGGCTAAAATGTGATTGATATCTCTATTTGTCAAATCTCCTTTGCCAAGATAATACTCCGCATAATTACGATGCAGATTAAACCGTGCAGACAAAAAATATGCCGTCATATAACCCCATTCTGATTTCCCTTTCAATACAGAAATGTGGTCTTCTATCGCATCCATTAAATAATCTATATCATACGCTTTATCGGTATTTTCGTTTATGTAGTCCGCTATGAGCTCAATAGGAAGATTTCCTGGAATTCTCCCCATGCCCATAAGGCTTCCGTCAATCGCCGTCGGTCTGTGAAGATGCATTGTAATAAAGTCTTGCGCAAGGCAACAGCTAAGTGACATATTTTCGTGCAAATGCAACGCAAGTCTTATATTTCTGTCCAGATTATTATCTACTAAACTAACAATACGGTTTAGATCCCTGCGCTTCATACTGCCGAATGTATCTACGACCGAAAACTGATACGGATGTATCGCATTTACCCGTTCAATAATCCATAAGATTTTCTCATCAGAATACCCCATAATATTGATAGGATTAACACTTACTTTATATCCCCTGTTCTTTATTTCCTCTGCAAATTCCAGTCCTTCCTCAATGTCATAATCGTGAAATGTCACACGAACCATTTCAATACCATTTCCGTTGTAGGGGGTGAGCTTTGCAACATCGTAATTGCTTCTCATTGCCATTGCAGAAAAAATCGTATTGCCACGATTAGTGGGCAAAAGTCTGTTAAGCTCCTCGATTGTATTGCAAACGGTAATATCCGGGTCATATTTTTCTACATTACGTAAAAATCCAACCTCTACCACTTCTACCTTTGCCTTTACAAGATAACTGATAATTTCCCGCGCTGTCTGAAAGCCCCACTTCCATTGATTGACATAACCGCCATCTCGCAATGTACAATCCAGAAGCTGCAAATCATACTGCTCCATTCTGTTTCTCCTTTATCATTTTAATAACCATTTGTAAATCTTTCTCCGTATCCACCGAAAGTGTATGACATCCCGGGACTATTGTCAGTTTCAATGTTTTTCCATAGTCTATAAATCGCATTGTATCAATACCTTCAATAGATTCATAGCTGCCGGGCAACGTGTTGCTGTAAAAATCCAGCATCTTCTTATTATAACCAATAATACCTACATGTTTATAGTATTGAAAATCAATCCTTTTAAACGGGTAGGGGATTGGTGTCCTCGACATATAAAGTGCATTCATATCTTTGTCGAAAACCACCTTAATATTAGACGCGTCCATTACC
>CAKSGP010000364.1 GCA_934454745.1 uncultured Clostridia bacterium | reverse complement strand
GGTTATGCTTGCGGCGGCAGATACTTTCCGTGCAGCGGCAATTGACCAGCTTGATATATGGGCACAAAGGAGCAGATGTGATATTATAAAGCATAATGAGGGCTCCGATCCTGCCGCAGTTGTGTTTGATGCTTGCAATGCCGCAAAGGCAAGAGGGGTAGATATCCTTATATGTGATACTGCCGGACGTTTGCATAACAAGAAAAATCTTATGGCAGAGCTTGAGAAAATCAATCGTGTTATTTCCCGCGAACTGCCTGATGCATCACGTGAGAATTTACTTGTTCTTGATGCAACAACAGGTCAGAATGCCGTAAGCCAGGCAAAGCTATTTTCGGAAGTGTCAGAACTTACGGGAATTGTTTTAACAAAGCTTGACGGTACGGCAAAGGGCGGAATAGTGATTTCAATTGCTAAAGAGCAAAGCCTTCCTGTGAAATTTATCGGAGTAGGCGAGGGAATAGATGATTTACAAACATTTATCCCGGAGGATTTTGCAAAAGCCTTATTTGACGAGGAAGTATAATCTAAAAAATGCTTACCTAAGATGTATTAGGTAAGCATTTTTTGCTTGTTATAAAATTATAGCTCTCTATCCCAAAGACCTATATATAAATTTGCGTAGTCCTTATCATTTTTATTAATTGCTTCAATTGCAGAACGAGGATGAAGGTTAAGAATACCTGTGCATAGATACGGAATATCATAACCCCATACAACACCTTGTTCTTTAAGTTTTACCATATAGTTCTGGACAAATTTAAGGACAGGGATGATTTTGTAGTTTGGGTTTCTTAAAAAGCCCATAAGCATTTCTATTGAGCAGTTTCCTGCACCTCGTCCAATACCGTTCATAGTACCGTCGAGAAAGCTTATTCCGTATGAGCAGGCTTCGACTGTATTTGCAAAAGCGAGCTGTAAGTTATTATGTGTGTGAACTCCTAATTTTTTGCCGTGCTTACTTGCTATTTTATAGTATTTAAAAGCAAGATCACGTATTTGTTCGGGATATAATGAGCCGTAGCTGTCAACAAGATATATTACATCAACATTACTTTCAGACAAAAGCTCAAGTGCAAGATTTATATCGCTCTCCTGTGCTGTTGATACTGCCATAATATTACAAGATGTTTCGTAGCCAAGGCTGTGGAAATGTTCTATCATCTCTATTGCCGCAGGCATTGTGTTGATGTATGTGGCAACACGAACCATATCTATTACACTCTCACTACGGGGAATAAAGTCTTTCTTAAAATCACATCTTCCTACATCAGCCATAACTGCTATTTTTAAATCTGTATCATTATCGCCAACTATTGCCCGTATGTCTTCTTCATCGCAGAATTTCCATTTTCCGAATTTGTCAGTATCAAAAATATCCTTATCTGCCTTATATCCGAACTCCATGTAATCAACTCCGGCCTTTACGTTTGTTTCATAAAGATTTTTAACGAATGAATCATCAAAATAAAAATCATTCACAAGACCTCCGTCACGAATTGTTGCATCGAGAATTTTTATATCAGGTCTGTACTGCATTAAGTTACCTTGTCTTTCCATGGTATTTGCCCTCCAATAAATTTATAGTTGTTATATGTATTTTAAAAACATATACTTCAATAATATATACCTTTATTTTTTGTTTGTCAAGTATCAATAAAAAAATTTTTGTGATTTTGTTGACAAATGTACTCTTATGTGGTAAAATATATACAATTGAATAAAAGACTATGAAAAGACAAAGTAGGTAATAATACACCAAAAGAGAGTGACGGTTATTGAGCTGTGAGCCGTTGCGGCACGGTTATTACTGAAATTTCATCTTGGAGTTGCGCGGGTTAAATCAAAATGAGAGTAGCTTGTGACGGGTGACGCCGTAATACGTAAAATGAGAGCCGAATTTATTCGGAATACGGGTGGTAACGCGGAGATATTAACTTCGTCCCATAATTGGGACGAAGTTTTTTTATCCTAAAAAAGAAAGGAAGAAATGAAATGAAAGAACAGTTACAAGTAATTAAAGCATCTGTTGAGTCGGCCTTAAATGATGCTGCAACACTTGAAGCACTTGAGGAAATCCGTATCAAGTATATAGGTAAAAAG
>CAKSGP010000363.1 GCA_934454745.1 uncultured Clostridia bacterium | reverse complement strand
CCGAAGCCTGCCTCAGTTACCGCATAATCGCCAAGCTTTACAGCAAGCTTTGTTGCCTGAACACTGTTACAGCCGTGTGCAATATTCGCAAAAGGACCGCCATGGATAAAACAAGGTGTATGCTCAAGTGTCTGTACGATATTAGGCTTTATTGCATCCTTTAACAAAGCCGTCATAGCACCCTCTGCCTTAAGCTCACGGGCATAGACAGGATCACCGCCGTAAGTATAAGCAACTATTATATCGCCTAATCTCCTTTTAAGATCTGAAATATCATTAGCAAGGCAGAGTATTGCCATAACCTCTGATGCAACAGTTATCATAAACGAATCTTGACGTGGGATCCCGTTGATCTTTCCGCCCATTCCGATTACCGTATTTCTCAATGCTCGGTCATTCATATCAAGACAGCGCTTCCATACGATATTTGTTACATCAATATTTAGTGCATTTCCCTTTTGGATATGATTATCAATCATAGCAGAAAGAAGGTTGTTTGCCGCAGTGATAGCGTGCATATCACCTGTAAAGTGAAGGTTAATATCCTCCATAGGTACTACCTGGCTGTAACCGCCCCCTGCGGCACCGCCTTTAACACCCATAACAGGGCCCAATGACGGCTCACGCAATGCAATAAACGTCTTTTTACCCAAACGTGTCATAGCATCACCCAAGCCGATAGTAACAGTTGTTTTTCCCTCGCCTGCCGGAGTCGGATTTATAGCTGTAACGAGTATAAGCTTTCCATTTTCATTTTTTTCTGCCTCTTTTATAGCCTCACTTGACAGCTTCGCTTTGTACTTTCCGTAATACTCAAGTGCATCCTCAGAAATTCCCGCTTTTACGGCGATATCGCGGATATGAAGCATTTCGGCTCTCTGTGCAATCTCAATATCTGCCATCATAAAGTTTTATCCTCCTCTAAAAAGCCAAATAGAGCTGAACAAATTTTATTATCCAGCTCTCATATATTCAACTTAAAATTAGTTATTCATATGTTCTTCTCTGTCCTCACGAACTTTTCTTAATAATAAGTCAAGTCTGTGTTCAACATCTGCAAGTATCTCGTCAACATATCTGTCTGTATCCATCTTGATTTCTCTTGCATCTCTTTCAGACATATCTCTTATAGCTTCAGCCTTCTCGTAAGCTTGTCTTGTAATTTCGTGCTCATCTATAAGTCTTTCCTGAGTTTCTTCAGCAGACTTCTTTATAGCGTCAGCTCTCTCCTCTGCCTCGTCAAGAATTCTCTGTCTTTCTGTCTTAACCCATTTTGCTTCCTTCAGCTCTTCAGGATAAACAAGACGCATTTCCTGCAAAAAGTCAAGAAGCTCGTCCTTGTCCATCATAATTTTGCCTGTAAGAGGCACAGATGATGCTTTCGTAATGGTTTCCTCCATCATATCAATGATTTCCATTATGTCCATATCCATATCCATTGCTCATAACATCCTTTCAATGTTTATTTTTTTAAGCATTACTATGCTCATATTTATCTTTAATATATTGCATTATTTCAGAGGGAACAAGTCCCGCCAAATCACCTTTATAGCCTGCAAGCTCATTTACCATACTTGAACTGATATATGAATATTTTGAATTCGTCATCATAAACATAGTCTCGCAATCATTATCAAGTGTTTTGTTTAGCAGGGCCATTTGAAATTCGTACTCAAAATCATTTACAGTACGCAATCCTTTTATTATAACTCTTGCTCCGTGTTGGCGTGCAAAATCAACCAACAGTCCATCAAAGCTTGCAGTTTCGATATTTTCTAAATGTGAAGTCACCTTTTTAATGAACATTACACGCTCATCAGAAGTGAACTTCGGTTTTTTGTTTTTATTGTTCAATACCCCAACTATAACCTTGTCAAAAATCTTACTTGCACGTTCTATGATATCTAAATGACCATTGGTTATGGGATCAAAGCTACCCGGATAAACCGCTATTCTCATCTTTATACCTCTGCCCTTTTGTATATTGTTACAAAAGATCTCCCGTAACGACGCTGTTTTATTAATTCCAGTCCCGGGAATCCATTTTTAAAATCAGTATTATCGCTTTCTAAAAGTACTATGCCTGATTTACTAAGCAGTCCGTTAAC
>CAKSGP010000362.1 GCA_934454745.1 uncultured Clostridia bacterium | reverse complement strand
GGTGTGAAGTACGGAGCTGACCACATATTCATAGAAACTATGAATGATAGCTATGAAACGAAAGCAGCATTGCTTGCGGCGAAAGAAAATTCAGATTTACCTGTGTTCGTTTCGAACGCATACAGCGAGGACGGAAAGCTAATGACAGGTGCAGATCCTGCCGCAATGGTTGCAATGCTTGAAGGAATGAACGCTGATGCAATCGGCGTTAACTGTTCATTAGGTCCTAAAGCACTCAAGGGAGTAATAGGTGAGTATCTTAAATATTCATCACTGCCTGTTATATTAAAACCCAATGCAGGCCTGCCTAAGGCGGTTAATGGGAAGACTATTTTTGATGTTGATGCAATAGAGTTTGCCAATGATGTAGCTGAACTTATAAAGAACGGCGTACGTATTGCCGGAGGTTGTTGCGGAACTACTCCCATATATATAGAAGAGCTTGTAAAAAAATCCTGTGATATACCTGCTGTTCCCGTTACGGAAAAGAATATTACCTTTGTATCCTCATATACTCACGCTGTGGTGTTTGAAAACAAGCCCATACTTATAGGCGAGCGTATTAACCCAACAGGAAAAAAACGCTTTAAGGAAGCACTAAAGGCAAACGATATAGATTATATTCTGAAAGAGGGAATAGCACAGCAGGACAAGGGTGCCCGAATTCTCGATGTAAATGTAGGCTTGCCGGGTATTGATGAGGAAAAAATGCTCAAAACTGCAATATGCGAGCTTCAGGCAATAATAGATTTACCGCTTCAGATTGATACATCTGATATAAAAGCAATGGAAACTGCTATGCGCCGTTATAACGGAAAGCCTATGGTAAACTCCGTAAATGGCAAAAAAGAGAGTATAGAGGCAGTTTTTCCACTTGTAAAAAAGTATGGGGGACTGGTAGTTGCACTTACGCTTGATGAATCGGGAATACCGCAAAAAGCAACAGACAGGCTGAAAATTGCAAAAAGAATACTTTGTGAGGCGGAAAAATACGGTATTTCTAAGAAAGACATTATATTTGACCCCTTGGCGATGACTGTAACAGCAGACAGCAGTGCGGGAGTGGAAACATTAAAATCGGTTGAGCTTATAACAAAGGAGCTTGGCTGTAAGACATCATTGGGCGTATCAAATGTATCATTTGGCTTACCAAGGCGGGATATAGTAAACGGTACATTTTTTACTCTTGCAATGGGTAAGGGATTGTCTGCGGCGATTATGAATCCTTATTCGGTAGAGATGATGCAGTCATACTTTGCATTCTGTGCTTTAAGCGGAATTGACAGTAATTGCAGTGAATATATAGATTTTGCAGAGAATATGCCAAGTGTTGCGATTGCTTCAAATCAGGCGGTAAAGGTGACGGCAGAGAAAACAGAGGATTATAAGAGCGAGCTTCAAAGGTCGGTAGTTAAGGGACTTAAGGAGCAGGCTGCATCACTTACAAAGGGGTTACTTAAGACCACAGAGCCTTTAAAAATCGTACAGGAGGAAATAATCCCGGCACTTGACATAGTGGGTAAGGGCTTTGAGGAAAAGCGTGTATATTTACCACAGTTATTAATGAGTGCCGAAGCGGCTAAGGCGGCATTTGAGGAAATAAAGCTTGCAATGCCCGCAGAGAATGGTGGTGAAGATAAAACTACTGTTGTTATTGCAACGGTCAAGGGTGATATTCACGATATAGGTAAAAATATTGTAAAATTGTTACTTGAAAATTACGGGTTTAATGTTATAGACTTAGGTCGTGACGTCTCACCTGAGGAAATAGCAGATAAAGCAGCGGAGCTTCACGTACCTCTTGTGGGATTAAGTGCACTTATGACAACTACTGTACCTGCAATGGAGGAAACAATTAAGCTTTTGAGAGAGAAAGCACCCTGGTGCAAGGTTATGGTAGGGGGTGCTGTGCTTACTCCCGAATATGCAAAAGAGATAGGCGCAGACGGTTATTCAAAAGATGCAATGGGTGCAGTGAGGTATGCTGAAACTATATAATTTTTAAAGTCGGGGGCATAGTCCCCGACTTTAAAAATTTTTTAAAAAATACTTGACAAAAAATGATTCATCTGCTATAATACTTTTTGTTGCGTATATATGGAGAGATGTCTG
>CAKSGP010000361.1 GCA_934454745.1 uncultured Clostridia bacterium | reverse complement strand
GATGCGGTGTATCCCCTAAAAATTACCTCACCCGGGAAGAAGTATAATATACGCTACTACAATATGCACGGTTTTTTATCCTAAAAGCTTCCATAAGAGATACACAAGCCCCACAGAACAGGAAACTCTGTGGGACTTGTGCAATATAATCATACATTATTCATATCAAAAAAGAAATGCTTGTTTTCTTCAAATCAGCGTTACAGAGAATTTAAATTTTTATAAAACCAAGGTAAATCTCATGTGTACTGTTATTACGAAGCCGTACCACTCACAACATATTTATATTTCAATATTATGATGCCAATTTGACGTATCGCTTAATTTAAATTTAGTTCTTACAATGTCATAGTTTACAACGCAAGGGGCATGCTCTTTGATTTGAGAATAATCCTCATAACGGTAATTTTCCATATTATATCCCCCGAAAAATGCAAGATAGTGTTAGAAAAATCCAATATATGTTATTGAATAGCATACAATTTACAATATAATAATAGCATAACAAGGATTAGTTTTCAAGAATGTTCGGAAGGTGAGGATAATAAAAACTACAGCTTGGATTTTCGGTATAGGCGCGATGATTTTTCTGTTTTGCATATATCAGCAAAAAGAGCGGAAAAGACTGATTATATGTAAATTGTGTGCGGATATTTGCTGGAGCGTTCACTATTTATGCCTTGGCGCAATCGCCGGTGCTATACCCAATTTTGTCGGTATATTCAGAGAATTGGTTTTTGTTAACCGAAAAAAAAGAATTGGGCGGATAAAGTGATATGGCCGGTGTTTTTTATTTCGGTCAATCTAATCCTCGGAATAGCCACCATAAACTCATACATAAATCTTCTTCCTATAATCGCATCTGCTTTTGTTACGGTTTCGCTGTGGATTAAAAATCCGATGCTTACAAAAATTATATCCTTCCCCGTTTCCTGTTCATTTTTAATATATGATATATTTGTTGAGTCGTGGGTTGGCGTATTCAACGAGAGCATATCTTTGGTTTCTATCCTTATTGCCGTACTGAATTTTTTATTGAAAAAGCATAAAACAAGAAAGACTAACTATTAAAAGTCAAGTCTAAAAAGAGGGGCTGATGAAAAAATACAAGACGGTAAAAAAAGGCATAACGAAACAGGCGTCAAAGACGCCGAATTTCAAACAATTAGTGAAATCAAGAATTAGCCATGTAAGGTTGACCGGACTTTTGCAAAGCAAAAATAAGGCGGACTAATTTCTTGGCAGCGTGTGAGACAGCAACATTGTAATGTTTACCCTCAGAACGCTTTTTGGCAAGATAATCGGCGAATAAAGGATTCCAATAGCAAACAAGCTTGGCTGCATTGAAAAGAGCATATCGCAAATAACGGGAACCACGCTTTTCCATGTGGGCATAGCAGTTGTTAAGCTGACCGGATTGGTAAGTAGACGGTGAAAGACCTGCAAAAGCTAAAATTTTATCAGGCGAATCAAAGTTGTTAAAATCACCGACCTCAGCAATAATCATTGCACCCATACGGAGACTTATGCCCGGAATAGTTGTAATAGGTGAATCAATCTTATCCATTATGGATTGAATTTCGGATTCAATTTCAGCAATCTCGTTATTAAATTCTTTAATGAGTTTAATGGTATGTTTGAGCTCCAAAGCTTTAGCAGGCATATATGTACCGATGGAATTTCTTGCAGCTTCACGGATTTGAATGGCTTTGTCTTTGAAGTAACGACCTTTAGAAGCAACATAAAGCAAATTTGTAAGGTGAGTAAGGTGTACTTCGGCAATGTGCTTTGCACTTGGCAGTTCGCTTAACAATGCATAAGACGAGGCTGTGTGTAAATCGGCAGTAACTTTTCCAATTCGGGAAATAGGATGTTGACTAATCTTGCAACAGAAGATTTTAATGCGGCTCGTTCTTTTACCTTGTCAAATCTGTATCTTGTTAGTGACTTTAACTCGGAATTGTGGTATGCTATGTTTGTGTAGGGCTTGAGGCTCACATCGGACATTAGCATAGAAGCAATCGTTCTTGCATCCACACGGTCAGTCTTGGTTTTTCTAAGAGATTGGCTCTTACGGTAAAGGTTGGTATGCAAAGGGTTTATGACATAGGTGGGAAG
>CAKSGP010000360.1 GCA_934454745.1 uncultured Clostridia bacterium | reverse complement strand
ATCAGGACACAAATGAACCTCAATTTCAGTTTGTGCGCCTTCTTTCGTCATACTATAAAAATATATGCGTTGTAGGAGATGTTGACCAGAGTTTATATAAATTCAGTGGCGCAAATATAAATAATATCTTAAATTTCCAAAAGGATTATAAGGGTGCAGAGAGAATAACACTTGACGAAAACTACCGTTCTACCTCTACAATACTTGATGCGGCAAATGCGGTTATTTCAAACAACACCAAGCGAATGGGCAAGAACTTGAGGACAAGTAAAGATGAGGGTGAGAAAATAAGCGTTTTTACAGGCTTTAATGAAAAGGCAGAGGCAGAATTTATTGCAAGCAGTATCCGCAAAGAATACAAAACCCGAAAAAAATTCAGTGATTGTGCAATCCTATACCGCACAAACGCACAGTCTCGTGCCATAGAAGAAGCACTGATGTATGAGGCAGTGCCATACAAAGTTTTAGCAGGACAGAGATTCTATGACCGCAAGGAGATAAGGGATATAATTGCATATCTTAAATTAATATATAATCCAAGCGACAGCGTAAGCCTTATGAGAATAATAAACGAGCCCAAACGTAAAATCGGTGCAGCAACCATTGCCAAGATAGAGGCACACGCAAGCGAGGAGCAAATCTCTGCTTATGAGGTTTTATTTTCAGCAGATGAGTATGATGACCTTAAAAGTACATCAGTAAGGCTTAAGCAGTTTGCACAAATGATAGATAATTTCAGAATAAAAGCATATAATGAGGAGATGCCTGTTGATAAGCTTGTAGAATACGTAATAAATGAATCGGGATATATGGATATGCTTCGGAACGAGGAAACAACAGAGTCGAAAACCCGTATAGAAAACGTTGAGGAATTTGTAAACGTAGCTTATGATTTTACGAATAATGCTGAATTTAACGGCAAGCTTGACGAGTTTCTCGAAAAAGTTATGCTTGTTTCGGATATTGACGAGTACGATGCGTCAGAGGACTCTGTTGTGCTTATGACAATACATAGTGCAAAGGGACTTGAATTTCCTGTTGTGTTTCTTTCAGGTATGGAGGAAGAGTTGTTCCCAGGAATGAAACCTGATGATGAAGAGGAGGATTTAGAGGAGGAACGCCGTCTTTGCTATGTGGCAATAACACGTGCAAAGGAGAAACTGTATATGACACGTGCACTGTCTCGATTTAAGTTTGGGCAAAGACTACCGAGCAATGAATCGCGTTTTTTGAGTGAAGTACCACGTGATTTGACAGAGGATAAATCAAGCATTGTTATGCAAGCACAAACAACCCTTGACAGGGCAGGAATAAGTATAAAGCCTGAACCAAAGATTATGCAGTATGTGCAAAAGAAAGAAGTTACGCCTGCAATTGACGAATTAGACTTCAGTCCTGGTGACCGTGTGCGTCACAGAAAATTCGGCGACGGAACAGTCGTTTCCTCCCAGACTTTTGGACGTGATGCGATAGTAATTATAGATTTTGATACTGCGGGAAACAAACGGCTCATGGCAGCATTTGCAAAGCTTGAACGTATAGAGAAAGGGGACAGTAAATAATGGCTCTTGATTCAGTTGCATTAAGGGCGATTGCAGAGGAACTTCAATGTCTTGTAGGCGGCAGAGTTGATAAGGTTTATCAGCCTGAACGCGATGAAATAGCAATAGGTGTAAGAACCTACGATTCAAGCTACAAGCTTTTAATTTCTGCAAGTCCTGCACATCCGAGAATACATTTAACCAAACATTCTAAAAAGAACCCTAAAACTGCACCGCTTTTTTGTATGTTGTTGAGAAAGCATCTTGCAAGCGGAAGGATAACGGGAGTAAGTCAGGTTGGATTTGAAAGAATTATAAAAATCACTGTTGAAAGCTATGACGAACTTGGTGATTACACAGAAAAAACGCTGTATGCAGAAATTATGGGCAGACACTCGAATATTATCCTTGTTAACAGTGAGGGACGTGTTATAGACTCTGTTAAGCATATTGACGAATCTGTATCAGCAGTCCGTGAAATACTGCCGGGAGGACTCTATGAAGCACCGCCCATACAGAATAAAACTCCCCTTACAGAATGGAAATCGGAGAATAATCTTGAATTTATAGGGACACAA
>CAKSGP010000359.1 GCA_934454745.1 uncultured Clostridia bacterium | reverse complement strand
ATGCTTACCAGCATATGTATATGGTCAACACACGCTTCTGCTTCTATTACTTCTTCTACCTTTTGCTTACATAGCTTTCGGAGTATTTCACCTATATCTCTTTTTAATTGACCATATATTTTTTTCGTTTATACTTAACACTATATGATAATGACATCTGTATTTTGACTGTGCCCTTTATTTTGTTTGTATTTTTCTTATACTAAAGCTTTTTATGGTAGAACCCGATGTTTATTTCCACGTCTAAAGACACCAATAAAAATGGAATGTTCAATAGTAAAATTGAACATCCCATTTTTATTTGCTTTAACCGCCTATGGCATACACGCGTATAGCCACAGGTTACCCTCATAGCTTGCTGCTCGGCGGTTGACCTCCGTTCTGCATCTATTTTTATAGCACCCCTCGCACTATTTGGCTTTTTTAATCACCAAAATACATATTCCTTAGTTTTTTGAGTACCTTCTTTTCAAACCTTGATACCTGCATCTGGCTCATATTCATTATCTCGCCTATCCTACGCTGATTGAGTTCCTTGTAATAACGCAGGTTTACAAATTCACTCTCATCAGGGTCGAGATGCTTCTTACAATAATCAACAAAATCACTGTTTTCTATTACAAGAAAGCTTCTGTCCTCCCTGCCGAGAGTGTCGGCAAGGGCAAGACTATCGTCGCTGCCCAGAAATTCACTTTCAATAGACTGAACAAATGCGGCATCGCCTGTTTTATACGCTTCACGGACTACTTTCTCATCAACACCCAATATTCGTGCCATATCCTGTATTGACGAATCGCCCTCTGTACGTTTTATTCGTTCTGCTTTTCTGAATATCTCATAGAGTCTGCTTGGAACCTTTATGAAAAAGCCCTTATCACGAAAATATCTGCGGACCTCGCCTATTATTGTAGGAGTGGCAAAGGATGCGAATTTAACACCTTTATCAGGATCAAAACGGTCTATGGCGTATAGAAGTCCAAGACACGCAACCTGATATATATCCTCATACTCTATTCCATTATTGTAATTCCTGTTATTTTTAGTATATTTCTTCGTTATTATTTCTGCTATATATACGTATTTTTCAAGTAAATGCTCACGTATTTTTTCGTCATGGGCTTCTTTGTATTTAGTAAACAGTTCCTTTTCATCCGTTAAAGACGGTGCTTCCACCACGCACCACCTCACTTTATCAATTTATTTGCTGTTTTTATTGCATTATTATGTGCGGTTTTGTTTACATCAGGCAAATCCTCATCATATTTTACAAGCATATAGAGATTTTCGCAGTCAATGCCTGCATTCTTTAAAGCAGTGCTGTTTTTTAAACTTACAGCATACGCCTTATCGCCGTTATATACAAGCATATCATCTCCTACTTCGCTCTGTAACCAATCGACCGCCTCAAAGTAGTTTTTCGTCACAAAATTGTTCCTTGAATTCTGGGTAAGCTCGTACTCATCATAAATGTAAATATATGAAAACTCATCGCCAAGAGTTGTATCGTGCTTTACATAGGTTGCATAATTTTGCTCTGCATACTCTTTCCTTTCATTTGTAATAAGTGATGTAAACATAATATGCTCTCTGCCGTTTTGGTCTGCATCTTCAACATCCTTTTCAAGTGCAGTGATAACTTCATTCCATTTAGCTTCATCATAATATGTTCTGCCAAGATACGTTATGGCAAGATCATACTTCTCTTTACTTACACAATTTGAAATACCTATTACAGCAAGTATCAGCACAAAAACAACAGCTATGGTATGCCATTTATAATATAGCCAATAATAGGGCCACCACTCTTTTGTAAACATTTTAGGTTTTACGCCGTAATGCTCTGCCATTTTCCGTCCTCCGAATATCTTTTCGGTTTTACTATCTTATATCCTCTATACTGTCAAGTATATATTCAGCTTTTTGCTCTGTAAAATACTTCTTACCGGTTTTTCCTGCAACACCTGTTAAAACTGCACAGAAATCCGCGCCCATTGCCTTTGATGCAAGAATATCCGCACCGGCATCTCCTACAACAAGCAATTTCTTGATTTTTTCCTTGTCATATTCACCAACAATGAGCTTATTATCAGGATAACTAAGACCGTAGAGTGCTTTTAAGAACATATATGG
>CAKSGP010000358.1 GCA_934454745.1 uncultured Clostridia bacterium | reverse complement strand
TTTCAAGACAATAGTTAATTATATATTTTAGCATATCCTCAGCAAGACGCATATCGTCATTAAGATCAGCAAAAGCAATCTCAGGTTCAATCATCCAGAACTCTGCCGCATGACGTGTTGTATTTGAGTTCTCAGCACGGAACGTAGGTCCAAAAGTATATACATTGCGAAATGCCATACAGTATGTTTCAACATTTAACTGTCCGCTGACAGTAAGATTTGTGCTTTTTCCAAAAAAGTCCTGTGAATAGTCCACTGCACCATTTTCGTCTATAGGAAGGTTTTGGGGATCAAGCGTTGTAACTCTGAACATTTCACCTGCACCCTCACAGTCACTACCTGTAATTATAGGTGTATGAACATAGACAAATCCACGCTCCTGGAAAAATTGATGTATTGCAAAAGCAATCAATGAACGTACTCTGAAAACTGCTGCAAATGTATTTGTTCTCGGTCTTAAATGTGCCACAGTACGCAGATATTCAAAAGAATGTCTCTTTTTCTGTAATGGATAATCAGGAGTTGATGCACCCTCTATAACGACATTATTCGCTTTGATTTCCATCGGCTGCTTTGCACCGGGTGTTATTTCAAGAATTCCTGTTACTGAAAGTGATGCACCTACATTTACTTTTGAAAGCTCTGTATAATTTGCAAGCTTATCTGCTTCAATAACTATCTGAATGTTGCTGAAAAAGCTACCATCATTAAGCTCAATAAATCCGAAAGCATTTGATGCTCTTACGGTTCTTACCCAACCTGATATTGTTACTTCTTTTCCGCCGTAGCTTTCCATATCACGATAAAGTGATTTTATTACTGTTTCCATATTATTCCCTTTCGTTAACTTTATTGTTCTTAAAAGAATCAAAGCAAATTTATTCCGTTTTCACGACATACCTTAACCATATCCTCAGGCCATACCGATTGCTGTACCTCACCAATGTGTGCTTTATTAAGCATTGACATACAAAGTCTTGACTGACCAATTCCTCCGCCGATTGTGTACGGAAGCTCTTTATTTACTATCATCTTGTGAAAATCAAGTTCAAGTCTATCCATGCAATCAGCTTCCTTAAGCTGGGATACAAGTGAATTTTCGTCTACTCTTATACCCATACTTGAGAGCTCAAATGCACAATCGAGAACGGGATAGTATATTAAAATATCAGCATTCATTTCCCAGTCATCATAGTCAGGTGCTCTGCCATCGTGACGTTGGCCCGATTTTAATATTTTGCCGATTTGCATTATACACGCCGCACCGTTTTCTCTAAGGAACATATTCTCACGCTCTTTTGGTGTTGCATCAGGATACATATCCTCAAGCTCCTGAGTTGTGATAAACTTAATCTCCTCAGGATATACGCTTTTTAGTGATTCATACTCTGCACAAACCTTTTTCTGTGTACGACGCATTGCAGTATAAATTTTGCGTACATTGTCCTTTAAGGTATCTATAACACGATCCTCTTTTGTTATAACCGCTTCCCAATCCCACTGGTCAACATACATCGAGTGAAGGTTATCAACCTCCTCGTCACGACGTATAGCGTTCATATCCGTATATATTCCCTCACCTGGATTAAAACCGTATTTGCCTAAAGTAAGTCTTTTCCACTTTGCAAGAGAGTGAACTATTTCAAGCTTTGCACCGTTTATACAAGGTGCATCAAATGATACAGGTCTTTCAACACCGTTTAAATTGTCATTAAGTCCTGATTCAGGACGAACAAACAAAGGCGCTGATACACGCTGAAGATTCAATGCCGTTTGAAGTTCTTTCTCAAATGTATCCTTTATAAATTTTATTGCCGTTTCAGTTGTTCTTCCGTCAAGTGAAGAACTGTAATTTTTGGGAATACACAATGCCATTTTAATTTTACCCCTTTTCAGTATTAATTAACTATTTCTATATTATCAAGCTGTGCCTTGAAGCTTTTTCGGATTGCCAAAAGATATTCGTCACGCAAAGCCTTCTGTTCTGCCTTTTCCTCGTCCGTTAACCCCAAGGTCTTTGATTTTTTTGCCAGCTCATTAATTCTTGCAATTTTATTTTTATCCATACTCTCTCCATAGTGTCATAAGTACAAATAACGTCGCAGTTGATGCGACGATATTCGTCTTGTTT
>CAKSGP010000357.1 GCA_934454745.1 uncultured Clostridia bacterium | reverse complement strand
GCTTATGATCTCTATATAGCATTTTTTTACAGAATCTTACATCCAGCTGATCATTTATCTTTGTAAACTGCATGCCACTACTATCACTTTTCCAAAGTGTGGATGGATCATCCTGTCCACCCTCTCCCGATCCATAATTAATAAAAGATCCTGTTACAATATATACTCCCTCCGCAGTCTCTTCTATCTGATATATCCGTTCATCCGTAATTTCAATCTTATTCCATGATATCCCATCCGCGCTGCATAGCAGGAACCCGTTTTTCCCATACAAATAAAAATTTCCCCCCTCAAATGTCAGCTTCAGATCGTATATATCATAACGTACATCCTCACCCGATAAATCAATAGATGCACTATGCTCCCAGTTGCTTCCATCTGCAGATATATAGCAGTCCCCATCATCATTCATCAGCAAAAACATATTCTTGCCATATGCCAGTGCCTGTGCCCTGCCTGTATTTGTATTTATAACTTCCCAGTCATATGTAAGCTTTGCCCATGCTTTTTCTCCCGGAAATGGAATTCCGGTTATAAGTAATATGACAATAAGTTGCATTGCAAGAAATTGTTTTATTTTCCGTCTGAAATTCATTTATTTATCTCCCCTTTTGTATCTGAAACACGCGTATAGCAATTCCAAGGTCACAAATATAGTTGCCATCTGTGCTCTGTATGTAAAAAAATAATGAATACTACTATGGGTACTGAGCAGAGTGAAACGCATGATCGGCAATATTGCTGCAAGCAATATTGCATATAATGTTTTCTTCTTTTTTGGAAAGCATTTTTTATAACAGACTGCCGATACAAACAGAAAAAAGCAGGGCATACCGCATCTGTTATTTTCAAGTGCCTGTAAAATGTTTCCATTCATATAAGTACAAACTCTTCCTGTTATATCACTGAGCATCTCTTTTCCTGCTGTAAAAGCAAACAGGCTCCATTTCAGGATAAACATTCCCGCATAAGAAATAGACCACAAAGCGATTGCCCGGCAGGTGAACTTCCATTTGTTCCGGATCAGAAGCTTCGGATGCTCCTGACAAAGCACACAAAGAAGCGGAACTGTGAGCGTCAATGTTTCTGCTGTTAAAAAATCAAAAAAACATGTCATTACACCGCTGCATATGTACAGCAGATATAAATATCCCATATTTTTTCTGCTCAATCCGACAGACAACATACTAAATAAAAACATAAGCAAAAAACACCATACATATTCCAAACATAATCCTACATAAAATCCCCCGGCCGCAGAAAAAGAAAACAGTAGAAAAATTGCTAATTTATATTCCTTTTGAACAATAAAGCTAATCGCACATAATACCAATGTAAAAAAAAGCAAAAATGTATAAATGGTATAAATGGAAGGAATTGATACAAAGCATAAAAGCAGTCGCAAAAAAATAATACTGCCATGCCAGTATCTCCCATACGTCTGATTTGGTGATACTCCATGAAATACTGCCTCCATCAGTTCAATGTCTGTACTTAGATTTTCATCAGCATAAAAGTGATTGCAGATAACAGCTTTTAAAGGCTCATTCCGATCCATTTCGTAAGTCAGATTGACGAGAATACAATCCGCATAATAATCAAGTGTTGTATAAGGAACTCCGGATAATGCCTCCGGGAACAAATATCTATCATAATAAAAATATGCAGCTTCTTCACATTTTTTCTGTATCTTCTGCCGTGGGATCAGAAACAACACCAGAAGCTGACAACATACGCACAGAAAAGCCGTAACCACAAAAATTCCGATCATATATCTTTTTTTCATGCATTTTCTCCATCTGTCCATGCAAGCATATCATCCATTCTCCTCATCACCATGACAAAAACAGGTATAGCAGAAAAACTTACAAAATAAGTTTCTGTTTACCTGTTTTCAGCATTCGTATTTCTGGTCGGCATTAACCGATCAGTTTAAAAAGCCACCAAAGAATCGAGCAGTCCAATAACATACGTCCAACCCCCTTTACATAAAATAAGCAGGTCAGCACAATGCTTAACCTGCTTTTATTTTATCTTGTTCGTTTTTTGATTGCGATGCCGTTCAGCCCAGAATTGCTACCGTTCAGCCCAAAACAGTCGTTTCACAGTTCGTTTCCGGTATGATGATCTCTGTGA
>CAKSGP010000356.1 GCA_934454745.1 uncultured Clostridia bacterium | reverse complement strand
ATATAAGACCGTCAAGCTTTGCTTCGCCTGTACCTTTCATATTATTTACTTCTTTGGTTATAATTATTTTTCTGCCGATAGCGGCATCTGCGTTTGTTTTGCAATCAGTTTTAAGCCGTTTTAATGCAAAGGGTCTGAAGGCTATGAGCAGAATAATGGATACTGCAATAAATATAGTCATCTGCAGCCATATCGGAGCACCTGACATTTTGGCTATAAGTCCGCCTATTGCTCCTGCAATAAACCATACGCTTACCATTTGATATGTAACAGCCTCAAGAACAATGAATGCAACAATCATAATAAGCCATACTATTTCCAAATTCAAAACACCTCCCATACGGATATTGTATCATATTATATTATTAAATGCAATATTTTTATATGAAAATTCCGATAACACCATAGCTTACAAGTGTCATTATAAGCCCGGCAGTCATAACTCCCAATAAAATGACGAGGAGGCTCTTTTTTCGGTTCAGTCCCAAAAGAACTGCTAAAAGACTCCCTGTCCAGGCTCCTGTTCCGGGTAGGGGGATTGCAACAAAGAGAAATAGCCCCCAATAGCCGTATTTCTGGATTTGGTCGGATTTTGCCATTACCTTTTTTTCAAGCTTTAGAGGGATTGATGAAATATATTTGATTTTTTTCATACAGTTAAATATTGCCTGAATAAAAAGCAGTATAAAAGGGACAGGAATCATATTTCCGATTACCGCTGAAATATATGTTTGAATAAGGGGTAATTTCAAAAGCCCTGCTACCAATATGCTTCCTCTTAGCTCCAATAGCGGTATCATTGAAATTAATATTGTTATCAGCTGGTGGGGAATACCCTGTGCTACAAGTGCATCTTTTATTGCTATTGCTATATTATCCATTATTACCTCCAGGATTTTTAGTTTTGCAAATAAACTTAACAGCATTATGATTTACTTCAAAATCCGCTGTGTCATATTCACCGCCGTACTCGCCGTCAAGAGTCCATTTAACAGGCTCCTCTGTTATGATTTTTGCACTCTTTGCAGAAATTATTCTTGCACCGTTTGCTTCCTTTTCGCCATTGCGTATTCCTGCTAATATAATCGGCAAATCAAGAAAATTCACGGATTTTGGGATTATTGCGATTTCGAATATACCGTCGCTTGTATCAATATCGTAAAACTCACCAAAAGTAAAGCCTGCAACACTTGTAGAATTCATTATCATAACAAGGGAGGCGTTGGTTTCTATGACTTCTTCTGTGTCAGTTATGATTTTTGTGTTGACACCCTTGATTTTCGGCAGACTCTTAAGACCTTCTACAAAGTATGCGGCAGGGCCTAAAATATTCTTATTAATCTGAGGTGTAGCATAAGAAACGTCTGTAAATGCTCCAAATGCCGCAACATAGATGAAAGGCTTGCCGTTGAAATTGCCTATATCGTAGTTGATGCGTTTTCCGTTTATTATCCCTTCAACCGCGGCTATGGGTGATGGGGGAATGTTGTCTGTTTTCCTTTTCAATACGTAACATACCGTTTACGGCTTCATTTAAAGTTCCGTCACCGCCTGATATAACTGCAAGGTCATATTTTGTTGCACAGCTTTGGATTTTTCTTTCGCAGTCATTGGCGTGCTTTGTTGGATATACAGTAACATCATAGCCTGCATCGGTAAATCTGTCTATAATTTCAAACAGTGAGTTTTTTATTTTTCCCTTTCCCGAGTTGGGATTAAATATAAAAAGTATTTTGTTACCCATTTTATATACCTCTGTAATTTTATAAAACATCTCTTAATCTATATTATAATATTTTTTTTAGAATTGTCAATATCTCAAATTGTAAATTAAATATAAAAAGGTCCCTGCTCTTACGAACAGGGACCTGGTAGCGGTAACTAGATTCGAACTAGTGACACTGCGGGTATGAACCGCATGCTCTAGCCAACTGAGCTATACCGCCAAGCAACATAAGACATTATACACTATCTGAAAAGAAATGTCAAGCCTTTTTTTAGAAAAAATTAAATATTTTCAAAAAAATTGGTATGCCAATATCAACATACCGATTTTTGGTTTAGTTCTATTGGAGTTTGTTACCACTTAACTCCCAGTCATAGCTTGATTTTATGCTGAATGTATCCTCTGAGATACAG
>CAKSGP010000355.1 GCA_934454745.1 uncultured Clostridia bacterium | reverse complement strand
CTGTTTCGTGTTCAAGTATTCCGTTTGTTACTTCCGTAATATATCCGAGGTTTTGTTCACATTCAGGGATTTCTGTAAGCAGGATTTCACGTGCCTCATCCATATTGTCACGCTGTGTAGCAAATTGGAATACCTGTGTGAATACGGCCTCTCTTGCTTCGCTTCTTGTCTGTTTTTTCATAGTAAAGTCCTTTCGCGGAATTAATTACTGATATTTTATCATATATTTTGTTAAAAATCAAGTAAAATAAAAGGTTTGTATTACTTTTTCCTATTCGGTTTATTTCCGTAATATTGATACAGCCAGCAACGGAGCATTCCGTTATAAATTTTACGTCTGCGGTTTGCTCTTGTTCCAAACTCTTTCTCAAAGTCCTCATGAGATGTGAGTATATAATAAGACCATTTATTAAGCTTAGAAAAAGATTTATACATATCATGGTAAAGCTTTTTAGATTCAGCTAAATCGCCCAATCGCTCTCCATAGGGCGGATTTGTTATAATTGAACCACACTCTTTATCCGTTATAATATGCCGTGCATCTGCCTTAACTACATTTATAAACTCATTCACTCCTGCTTTTTTTGCATTTGCACGCGTAAGCTCTATTGCGTATGGATCAATATCGCATGCCGTAATATCAAGTGTAACATCATTATGTACGCTGTCCTTTGCCTCCTCAACAACGCTTTTTAATAAAGCTTTATCAATCTGGGGAAAGGACTCAAATGCAAATCTACGTGACAAACCAGGTGCAATATTACGTTTAAACATAGCCGCCTCAATGGGAATTGTCCCTGAACCGCAAAAGGGATCTAGAAGCGGTTCTTCAAACTTCCAATAGCTTATCATCACCATGGCCGCCGCAATTGTTTCCCGCAATGGTGCGAGATTTGACTGCTCACGATAGCCACGTTTATGAAGCTGTGCCCCTGTTGTATCAATCATAAGTGTTACAGTATTTTTTATAATTGTAAATTGAATCTGATACACTGTATCTGTTTCAGGTAATCTTATAAGACCATATTTGCTTCCCAATCTGTCCGCAATTGCTTTTTTTATCATTATCTGGCTATTTCGGTCGCTGTTAAGCGTTGAACGGATAGTTCTTCCCTTTACAGGGAACGCATCATTACACAAAATAAAACGCTCCCAGGGCAAGGCATATACCCCGTCATAGAGTTCATCTGCGGTTTCTGCTTTAAATTCGCCCATTTTTATAAGAACACGCTCACCGCATCTGAGCCATAAATTAGTACGGCATACTGCATCAAAATCGCCATCAAATGTTACTTTGCCGTCCTCAGTCTTTTTAACATCATAGCCAAGCCTGTAAAGCTCTTTTGATACAAGAGCTTCCAAACCGAAAAGTGTTGGCACAATAATCTCAAATTTATCGTTCATCTTATTTCCTCTTATGTCTTTTATGTCGGAATACCTGTTTTTTCTTTTCTGTCGTTATTTTTATAGGCTTTGCTCGTTTTGCTATTCTGTTCAGATTTGCAAAATCAGCATCTTCAGTGAGAACAAAATCTATTCTTCTGCTTAGTATATCTGCCGCAGCTACTGTTATTTCGATTTTATCGCCTATTTTGTATTCTTTTCCGCTACGTTTACCGATTGCAGTATGGGTATTATCATCATAATCAAAGTAGTCATCTTGCATAGATTCATATCGTATAAGTCCCTCACAGGAATTCTCAAGCATAGCAAAAATACCAAAGGTTGTAACTGACGATACAACAGCCGTATAGGTTTCACCTAAATGCTCACGCATATATGCGGCTTTTAGGATATCTAATGCATCACGTTCGGCATTTTCGGCAAGAGTTTCTTTTTCACTGGATATAATTGATGCTTCTACTGCTTTTTTTTCATAATGAATACGTTTTTCATCATCAAGTCTGCCTGATATAAAATCCTTTAATACGCGGTGTATGAAAAGGTCTGGATATCGTCTTATAGGCGAAGTAAAATGGCAGTAATATCTTGCGGCAAGACCGAAATGTCCGTCATTTGTATTACGATAGCAAGCCTTCATCAAGGAACGTAACATCTGTTTGGAAATCATCATTTCCTCCGGCGTTCCTTTTACTTTCTCGGATATTTCCTGAAGCACTTTCGGATGAATAGTATCAC
>CAKSGP010000354.1 GCA_934454745.1 uncultured Clostridia bacterium | reverse complement strand
TGTATGGAGTGCCGATGATACTTTTTTAATAGAATCAGACATCATATCAACACGATTTCGGTTAGGCTCTGTTACAACACTTGGAAATGAGTATACATAGCCTCCGTCAGCTGATGGGACTTTTATAATTCCAAGCTCTTTTATGTCCCTTGAAACCGTCGCCTGCGTTATTTTTACACCCTCACGGTTAAGTGCCTCTATAAGCTCATCATGGGTATGTACAGGCGTAGTTTTAACTATATTAATTATCTTGTTCTGTCTTTTATTTTTCACGATGTACCTCCCCTATTAAAGCTTATTTATAAGAGTATTGTAGAAATTTTTATTTCCAATTTTCACCAGTTCAAATTCATAATCGGACTTTGAAATCCTAATAACATCCTCAGGCGTAATTATCCGCTTAATCTGTCCGTCCGCACTTATGATTGCCTCTTTATCGCAGATTTTAATAACAAGCTCCTTTTCTGAGGGCAACACTGCACTTCTTGCAAGGAGCATATGTGCACATATAGGCGTTGCAACATACAGCTTCATTACCGGATCTATTACAGGGCCTCCGGCTGAGATGGAATAGCCTGTTGAGCCTGTGGGCGTTGCAATAATAAGCCCGTCTGCATTATAATGATACACAAGCTCATTATCTGCATATAAATCCACGCCTATAAGCTGTTCATGATCACGCTTTGACACAACAAGATCATTAAGTGCGTGATAGGTTTCCTCGTCGTTTATGCTTGCCTTTAAGAGCATTCTTTTCTCTTTTGTGCAATCCCCCGACAAAAGCTTTAAAAGTGAGCTTTCAATATCTGCTACTTCAACCTCGGTCATAAATCCGACTCTGCCTAAATTTATACCAAGTGCCGGTATATGGGATTTTGCACAATCAGATGCGACATTTAAGAGTGTTCCGTCACCGCCGATTACAACAGCTTGATCCACACACTCGAATATCTTTTTATATGGCACATAGTTAACCCTGCAATCACAAGGCAGGACACAGTCATCGCTCATATATACATCAGCACGGTCTGCAAGAAACTGTGCCGTTTTTATGGCAACCTCAAGTCCCTTATCTTTAGTTTTGTTTGTTAAAACAGCAATTCTCATAATAATCACTTGATCCTTTCGGGAATTTTACCCTTTACAGAATAATTATACACTGTTTTTTATAAATTTGCAATAGTTATACATAAATCCTTTTAATTTGAATACCAAAAATTTCACAAGGCTCATAACCTTCTGCAATAATCCGTTCTTTTTCGGATTTATTAAGTTTCTTTATACGATGTTCCAGTTTTAGTGCATCGGATTTCCCCTCCGCTTCCCAAACCGCCTCAATTTTTATGGGTTTATGTGCTTTTGTGTATTTTGCACCCTTTAATTTATCCGATGTATGCTCTGTAAATCTGCGTTTTACATCAGTAGTAATTCCAGTATAGAGGGAATTATCCTCACACCTTAGTATATAGATATAATACTGCACACTATCACCTCACAAATCCAGACCGTAATATACCAATCAAGGTTACACAAAAACGAGGCTTATGCCTCGTTTCATACTGCATAATGCTGACTTATAGTATAGCTTAATTATCTGTAATTCAATTCAGGTCGCTTTGCACTTACCTTTGTACCCTCATGTACAGATGATGTAATAAATGTGTTACCGCCGATTACTACGTTCTTGCCGATTACCGTTTCACCGCCAAGTATTGTTGCTCCCGAATAGATAGTTACGTTATCCTCTATTGTCGGGTGACGCTTCACATTTTTAAGCTTTTGTCCGCCGCGTGTTGAAAGTGCACCTAATGTCACACCCTGATATATCTTTACGTTATCGCCAATTACAGTTGTTTCACCGATTACTATTCCTGTTCCGTGGTCGATAAAGAAGTATTTACCAATCGTTGCTCCCGGGTGTATATCTATACCCGTCAGAGAATGTGCGTGCTCCGTCATAATTCTCGGAATAAGCGGTGTACCTAAAAGATGGAGCTCGTGCGCAATACGGTTTACGGTGATTGCATAAAATCCTGGATACGTTACAACTATTTCCTCCTTGTTGTATGCCGCCGGATCGCCGTCAAATGCGGCTGTAACATCGCTTTCTATATATTCGCGTATTTTGGGGATACGCTTTAAAAACT
>CAKSGP010000353.1 GCA_934454745.1 uncultured Clostridia bacterium | reverse complement strand
AGAAAAATACTCGGAGGTAAATCAAGATGAAAGGACGATTTATCACGGCAAAAACAATTGCCGAATTTAAGGAACATCTTATTTTAGAGGAAAGGAGCGAAATAACGGTTGAAAAATATATCCGTGATGTAAAAGCATTTGCGGCTTATGCAGAGAACAATGAAATTACAAAAGAAACTGTAATTGCATATAAGAAGCATTTGCAAGAAGCCTACGCTGTGCGGAGTGTAAATTCAATGCTTGCAAGCATCAACAGTTTGTTTGCATTTTTAGGTTGGCACGATTTAAAGGTAAAATCCCTAAAACTTCAACAGCAAGTATTCTGTCCCGAAGATAAGGAACTGACGAAAGCAGAATACACACGGCTTTGCCGAACGGCGGAACGCAAACACAATGAAAGACTCAATCTTATTCTGCAAACTATATGCGGAACGGGTATCCGTGTAAGCGAACTGCAATTTATCACTGTTGAGGCAGTAAGACACGGTGAGGCGGTTGTAAACTGCAAAGCGAAAACACGGTCGGTGTTTATCGTGAAAGAGCTAAAACAAAAATTGCTCCGCTACGCAGCAGAGCAAAATATTAAAAGCGGTATGATTTTTGTGACCCGCACAGGCAAGCCCATCAGCCGCACAAACATTTGGCGGGAAATGAAAGCGTTGTGCGAGGAGGCGAATGTAAACCCTGGGAAAGTGTTTCCCCATAACCTGCGCCATCTGTTCGCACGGGTATTTTACAGTATTGAAAAGGACATTGCCAAACTTGCGGATATTCTCGGTCATTCAAGCATCAACACAACACGAATTTATATCATCTCCACCGGTACGGAACATCGCCAGCGTATGGAGAGTATGCGGCTGATACTATGAAAAAAGCCACCGAAATCGGCAGCAGAAACATAATTCTCATTATGTTGTATTGAATTACCCTGACGGATATAACAAACGCAATTTTACACATTGCATTATAGCATAATAAGGACGGTTTGTAAAGCACTTTGACTGAGAAAAGTATGAAAAACTCATAATTGTCGGAAACTGAACATGACAATAAAGCCTTTTCTCCTTATCTTTTTCGACAATTCTGAGAAGGCTTGCTTTGCTATACTCTTTTTTTGACCTGCCCTCTTTGTGGCAGGATTTTTTATTGCTCTACATACAACATAATGAGGATTATGTTGTGAGGGGGATTGAAAGTAATGAGTAATTGCGATAGAAAGTACATCTATCGTTATATGAACTACAATGAATTTTTGGATATACTTAGGTTCAACAGATTAACGCTAAGATATCCGGGGCAATGGCCTGATAAGTTGGAAATGTTATTCTTAAAATGTTTTGAAAACGAAACAGAGCTAAACAGATTATCTTCTACATATCAAAATAAGCTTCCAAATTATTCTGTGTTCGATGTGAAAAGTGATTTTCAGATTTTGTCTGCAATTCTGATAAAAACACGTTGCCAGTGCTGGACTTATAAAGAGGATGATTTGGTAATGTGGAACGAACGAAACAGTAATGAAGCAGTAAGAATCTGCATCAATAAAGCAAGTCTTGATAAATACGAAAAAGCGTGTGATGAGGGAAGAATCATTCACCGAGATATTTCGTATCATTCCGAGGTGTCTTGTGAAACGCTTCTCAAATCATTTGCGAAAAATCGGAAAATACCACAATTCGTTCTTATCAAAAAAGATGTGTTCTCATACGAGGATGAGCATCGAGTGGTATTTTTACCACCGAATCACTTTTTTCATACAGCATCATATGGGTATACATTATCTGAATGTTTACAGCGACATTTCTATGGAATTAAAGGTGAGTTTGGGACGCTTGATCGTCATTTGAGCTTTGATATCAATGATATTGAAGATGTTAAAGTTAACCCAAATGCTTCAGGGGCATTCACCGATCTCGTAAAAAGTGATTGTGCTTGCTTTGGATTGAAATATAGCGGTATATCGCAAATTCTATTTTAATTGAGGAGGAATTACAGTGATGAAAAATCAATGGAAAAAAGGTTTGAGCGTTATATTGTGTATTGCGTTAATGCTAAGCTGTAATGCACAGGTGCTTGCGCTTACTATTGATTATTCTGATGGAAAAGCAAATATTATCACAGACAGGGAGCAACAAGAACTTGATGCCCGTGTTAAAGA
>CAKSGP010000352.1 GCA_934454745.1 uncultured Clostridia bacterium | reverse complement strand
ATTTCAAGGCTCTTACAGTTGTTTGCTATGTTGCAGGAATCAAAAACAGCGAATATCACGCTCATAAAGACGATTTTGTAATCACGAAACGGCTTGCAGATTGCTTATGGAAACTTAAAATAGGCGAACCGCTTCAATATGTTATCGGTAAATGGGATTTTTATGAAAGTGAGTTTTATGTAGGAGAGGGAGTTTTAATTCCTCGTCCCGAAACAGAGGAACTTGTTGAACTTGCCGTTAAATATTTAAAGGCAGTTACCAATCCTGTTGTAATTGATTTGTGTTCGGGGAGCGGCTGTATCGGCATCAGCATTGCGAAAGCTGTACCGGATTCAAAAGTTTACTGCATAGAAAAAAGCAAAGAAGCATTTGAGTATTTAAAAAAAAATTCCGATGGCGTAAACAATGCAATTTTGATTAATGATGATATTTGTAACGACATTGATATTGAAAATGCTGATTTGATTATTTCAAATCCACCGTATATTAAAACTTCGGATTTAGCTAATTTGCAGGACGAAGTAAAAAAAGAACCTCAAATGGCTCTTGACGGGGGAAATGACGGACTCGATTTTTACAGAATTATAAATACCAAATGGACTTCTAAACTAAAATCAAACGGTGTTTTAATGCTTGAAATCGGAGAAGATCAGGGAAAAGACATTGTTGATGTGTTAACCGAATTCAATAATGTTGAATTAAAAAAAGATATGTACGGCAACGACAGAATGGTTGTTGCAAAAAGGTGATTATATGATTTCAATTTTCAGATATATACAGCAAGGAGAATATTTACTTGCAATTATTGCTGTTCTTTCAAGATGCTTTGTTGTATTCTGTTGTTTACCTATTCACGAATTGGCTCATGGACTGATGGCTCATCTGCTCGGTGACGATACGGCAAAAAGAGAGGGAAGATTATCACTCAATCCTTTTGCCCACCTTAATCCTATCGGTACGGTTATGATTTTCCTCTTTGGTATCGGTTATGCAAATCCCGTGCCAATTAACCCAAGAAACTTTAAAAATGAAAAAGGCGGTATGGCTTTGACCGCACTCGCTGGTCCGCTTGCAAATCTTCTTATGGGCTTTGTTTCGGTTTGGGGTTTCTTTATCTTTACAAAGTTTACCGGCTCATCTGCAATAGGAAGTGCCGTTGCTTATTTCTTTCTTTATTCAGCACAAATCAATGTTATGCTTGCGGTTTTCAACTTGTTTCCTATTCCGCCGCTTGACGGCTCTAAAATTTTGGCAGCTATTTTGCCTGATAAAATCTATTATAAATATATGATGTACGAAAGATATATCATGATTGCTCTTATGATTTTACTTTTCACCGGTGTACTTGATACTCCGATTTCATTCTTAACAAGCAAACTTTTAAATTTTATATCTATTCTTCCTAATTTAGTATTTCATCTTTATTAATCAGAGGTTTTATGGATAACTTAACTTACAAAATCGAAGTGTTTGAAGGTCCTATGGATCTTCTGTTGCACCTTATAAGTAAACATAAACTGAATATAAATGATATTCCGATTGTAGAACTTGTAAATCAATATCTTGATTATGTTCGTCAAATGGAAGAAGCCGATTTTGATGTTGCCGGCGACTTTCTTGAAATGGCTGCAAGATTGATTTATATCAAAACCGTGTCATTGCTTCCTCGTCACGAAGAAGCAGAAGTTCTCAAAAAAGAGCTTACAGGTGAATTAATCGAATATCGTGATTGTAAACTTATGGCTGAAAAACTTTCAAATCAAACAGACGGTTTCGGAAGGTTTGTTCGTCAACCGCAAGGCGGCTGGGTGAATTACGATTACGAGCGATTTCACGAACCCGATGAACTGTTGGACGCATATATAAATGTTGCCGGCAAAGCTCAAAGACGACTTCCGCCTCCAATTGATTCATTCAAAGTCATAGTTGCAAAAAAATTTGTAAATGTTGCTTCTAAAGTAAGAACGGTTATGCGTAAGCTTTGGAGTGGTAAAAAGGTTCATTTTTTATCACTGTTTGACGGCGCAAAATCAAAATCGGACATTGTTGCAACTTTTTTGGCAGTGCTGGAACTTACAAAAACAAAAAGAATCACGGTTGAGGGTGATATGCACAATCCAACCGTTAAAATAGTTAATGAAACCAAAGAGGTAGATAACCTTGAATAAAAC
>CAKSGP010000351.1 GCA_934454745.1 uncultured Clostridia bacterium | reverse complement strand
GTCATATCCTTTCCGCTCAACTCCTGGTCAGACCATACATCGTTTACACGGTAATATCGCTGATACATTTTTACGGTTATTTTATTATACTCTTTCAAAAACGGGTCATTAAGCGACTCCTTATATTTTTCAATGGACGCAAGTTTTGCACAGGAATATCCGCTTTCGTTTATGTTCTTACAATATTCCACATCACGAGCCGTGATAACAAGAAAATACTTTCCGCACATTTTACAACGATTTATTCTGTATCCGTTTTTTACAAGCTCTGAAAATTCATAAAATAACGCTTCATTAAGCGAATTAATTTGAATTGCATACAAGGGCTTAAATTCCGCAGACTCTTCATATACCATATCGGATTTCTTCATGATATCTATGTCCATATCATTTATCCCTTGTATATAATCCAAATCGAACTTACCGTCCTTGATGGGCGCTGATGTCAAAGTACGAGAAAGATTTGTTCTGCTTATATCAGGAAAATCATTATATGCTTTCAAAATCGCCTTGTTTAAATCTTCAAAGCGGTTTCGTTTTAAATTAAATATATAGTCAATGAATTTTCTGTATCGTTTATAAAGCCTGAGATATTCCTTGAGCCAATTATACCATTCCCTATATACCTTCTTCGGAAGATATATAGGGATATTTTTTTGTGCATATACCGCTAATTCATCAAAGGCACTTTTAATTGGGAAGTATGCATATGCAGCAAAAAGAAATCCGCACTTATGAACATAGAAATCCATAAATTCCATAAACGGAATAATCAAATTAAGCATACTCGTTATCTCTGTCTTATAAACAACATCATATATCTTTTTCAGACCTTCTTCATAGCCGGTTAGGTCTGCATTCAGAAACTCGACAAGGAATTCTCCTATGGGTTTTATGTATTCATACTCATGAGAATCGGTTAAATTTGATACAAAATAATACTCTCTTTTCGGACATTCCATATAAATATAATTTATTTTTATGTTGTTAAAATTTGAAACAGACATTATTACACCTGCCTTTCAAAGTGAATATAATAAATAAAACTTTTAATACTTTCATTCATTACAATAATGATACCATACTTTTCGCAAAAAGTCTATAATGAATTTGCCGGCAATGAAAAGCGAAAGGTGGTGCTTACAAAAATCATACAAATCTCAAAAGCCGATTTCTAAAAAAATAATATATAGGAGGAATGAACTTTATGAAGACCTTAAAAACAGTTAACGGCGAAACATTAATGAACACATACATACCCCCGATAGAATTTGTAGTAGATGGTTTAATCTCGCAAGGCTTACATATTTTATCAGGGAAACCAAAGATAGGTAAATCTTGGTTAGCACTTCTTCTCTGCTTAAAAGTAGCAACAGGAGAAAAGTTTTGGAATTTTGAAACCAAGCAAGGAACAACATTGTATCTCTGTTTGGAAGACAGCTTTGCGAGAATACAATTGAATTTCAATCGCACGAGTAAGATATGGGATGTGATTGCTGACAGCTATGAAACTCCTGAAATACTTCTCGAAGATATTACCTCGACAGTAGTTAAGTTTATGAAGGATGAAAAATGTTTTTCGGGAACACCTGCTGAGCTTGCACAACGACTATCTGCATACACCGAGGAAGAAATCTCGCCCATAGTTCTATCAAAAAGGCTCAATCAAAACATCCCTGAACTCGAAGAGTTTGGGATTAGATATAAGTCGAAGCGGAGCAATGGTAAGCGATTGATTTTTCTATCAGGGTTCCCACAAAATCCAGATGATTTTGTGGGAGGAGGAGAACACACAGAGCAAGAGAGTTTAGTTGCTTGCAACGAAACGATTAAGCGGTGTGATGTTCGACGAAGTGCCGATAGTGACGGTAATTCTTATATCCCAATAACCGTCCCTGCCGACCCTGTCGAATAACCTCTTTAAGAGGTTGCAAGCATAGCGCGTGGCTTTACCGCACGCACACTCGCACCGAAAACGGCGCGAACTTTCGGGCGGCAGCCCGTACCCACTTTTCAAAGTAAAGGAGCTAACTATATAAAAGTGAAGTAGTTTTTGAAAAAATATAGTTTAGCATGAACATTGAAAAATAAATAATTGTGGATTTTGCGGCATGGCAAACAAGCCTTCAAAGGAAGGCAATTTTTAAAAGATAATATTTAATGCTTGCTTACA
>CAKSGP010000350.1 GCA_934454745.1 uncultured Clostridia bacterium | reverse complement strand
GAGTTGTTCTTGAGGACGGAACACCGGATGAAGTCATAAATAATCCGAAAAATGAAAGAACAAAAGCATTTTTATCAAAAATGTTATAAACTTTAAAGTGAAATCAGGGGACAGCATTTAAGGTTGGCTGTCTCCTTTGATTTCTCAAAATTTTTAGAATTATTTTATTGAGCTCTATTTGTCGGATACCCCAACATTTATTATAGAGCCTCAAATTAAAAGGCTTGAAAAAAATGCTTGTGTATAGTATAATAAAATACAGAAATTTATTAGTTGGATATATTGCGGTGATTTTATGAATATACAAAAGCGGTTATTTAAATTACAGGATTGTGAATATGCCAAATTTCACAGCAAGCTTATTCCAAATGTAGAAAAACAGAGTATTATAGGAGTAAGAGTACCTGAGCTTCGTAAATTAGCAAAGGAATATGCAAAACATAAGGAGTCAGTTGATTTTATAAACGGCCTACCCCATAAATACTATGATGAGAATATGTTGCACGGTCTTATGATTTCGCAAATCAGAGATTACAAGGAATGTATTTCAAAAATAAATGATTTTCTGCCCTATGTGGATAATTGGGCGGTTTGTGACAGTATGTCGCCGAAAGTGTTTGCCAAAAACAAGGACTTGTTAATTATCGAAATCAAGGAATGGATAAAATCAAAATATACCTACACCTGCCGATTTGGGTTGGGGATGCTTATGCGTCACTTTTTAGATGATGATTTTAAGCCTGAATATTTAAAGCTTGCATCAGGAGTAAAGACCGAGGAATATTACGTAAAAATGATGGTTGCATGGTTTTTTGCAACAGCACTTGCAAAAAAGTGGGAGGATACAATCATATATTTGGAAGAGGGCATATTTGATAATTGGATTAATAACAAAATAATAACAAAAGCCTGTGAAAGCTACAGGGTAACAAAAGAACAAAAAATATATCTGAAAACCCTAAGGAAATGAGGAGAGAACAATGATAAAACATATTATACTCTGGGAACTGAAAGACGAATACTCCGATCTTGAAAAAGCAAAAATCAAAATGGAAATAAAAAGCGGACTTGAGGGACTGATGGGCAAAATTCCGGGACTTAAAGCCATAAAAGTACACACAAAAGGGTTACCCTCATCAACGGCTGATTTGATGCTTGATTCCTCCTTTGAAAGCGAGAAAGCACTAAAGGATTATGCTGTAAATCCATTTCACGTAGAGGTCGCAGACACATTTGTGCGTCCCTTTACGGCCAAACGCAGTTGCCTTGATTTTGAAATTTAAGGAGCAGAGAAATGATAGAGTTTGGTACGGTTTTCGGCATAAGCGGTAACGGCAGTATAGACAGATTGAATATTGCAAATCTGATTGTTTCAAAATCAAAAAAAAAGATAAAGGTTGAAGTTGCAAACGAGCTTACAGATGTTATAAAAAATCTAGCCCTTGCACAAATTAAAAAAACGGCAGGAAATATAGAGCTGGTAACTGATCCAAAATATAAGAAAGAAACAAAGAACATAATGGTCTATAAGCTTGCCACTGACAAGAATATAGCAGACACCGGACCTGAAATTATAGGAAGGGCAACTGCAGAGGATATGCTTATAGGAAGACCTATACGTGACAGTGAGATTGCATCAATATCGTCAATCAACGAGAACTCGGGCAGAGTAACGGTGTCCGGGCGTATTTTTGATGCAGATGAGCGTGAGATAAAAACAAAAGCAGGCAAGGAAATGCACATTGTCACTTTTGACATAACTGATACACATTCTGCAATAACCGTAAAGCTTTTTGTGAACAAGGGAGAAGATGATGAAAAATTCAATAATCTGTTCCCGCCCATAAAAAAATCCTTAAAAAAAGGCGGAATGTATGTTGTATGCAGAGGAACCGTAAAATATGACGAGTATGCCAAAGAGGCGGTTCTTTTTGCAAATGATGTTGCCGTAATTCCGTCACCTCCCGTAAGGCAGGATAATGCCGAGGTTAAGCGCGTAGAGCTTCATATGCACACACAAATGTCGCAAATGGACGCTGTAAGCTCCGCAGAGGATTTAATCGAACGTGCAATCTATTGGGGTCATAAGGCAATAGCTATAACAGACCACGGTGTTGTCCAGGCATACCCCAACGCAATGCATGCATCAGATAATAATGAAAAAATCAAGGTCATATATGG
>CAKSGP010000349.1 GCA_934454745.1 uncultured Clostridia bacterium | reverse complement strand
AAATAAGAATTGACATAAAATATGTCGATAATATTCAGCGTATGTATCTTAACGGTTGTGATGTTACGGAGCGAATAAGGGAAAATGACGCATCTATGGGTGCATCAGCCGTTGCGGTAATACCCGAGGTGCGTAAATACCTTGTAGCGATGCAACGAAAAATGGGTGAGAACGGCGGAGTTATTATGGACGGCAGAGATATTGCAACAGCAGTACTTCCCAATGCGGAACTTAAGATTTATCTTACTGCATCAGTTGATGAGCGAGCAGGACGCAGATATAGAGAGTATATCGAAAAAGGCATTGAATGTGATTTTGAAAAGATAAAAGAGGACGTAATAAAGCGTGATGAGAACGATATGAACCGTGCTGCATCACCATTACGCCGTGCAGATGATGCTGTACTGCTTGACACAACAGATAAAACCTTTGCGGAATCTGTTGATGCTATAAAGAAAATGATCAGAGAAACGGAGGGAAAAAACTGATGTTTTATCGGATATGTGTTAAATTAGTTCGATTTTTTATGTTTTTTTGTTTCAGAATTAAGACAATTGGAAAAAGCAATATTCCAAAGGAGGGCGGAGTAATTCTGGCGGTTAATCATAAAAGCAATTTTGATCCTGTTATGATTGGAATAACCTCACCAAGACAGCTTAGCTTTATGGCAAAAGCTGAATTGTTTGAAAACAGGATTTTCGGCGGATTAATTAAAAAGCTTGGTGCATTTCCGATACACCGTGGAGCCGGAGATGTAGCCGCATTAAAGACCGCATTTAAAATTCTTGATAGTGACGGAACAATGCTTATTTTCCCGGAGGGCGGACGTGTAAAGCACGGCGAAAAACGCAGAGCTAAAACAGGTGTTGCAATGATAGCACATAAAAAGTGTGTACCGGTTGTTCCTGTATTGATAGACGGTGATTATAAATGGATGGGGAAAATAACGATTATCTACGGTACCCCGATTTCTTTTGATGAATACCGTAATGTTAAACTTTCAGCTGAAGAGATACAGGAGCTTGCAGACGGAGTATTAAACAAAATTTACTGTCTTGGTCAGGGAGAGAAATAATATGCCGATAGAAGTTGCAAAAACTGCCGGATTTTGTTTCGGAGTAAAGTATGAAGCAATAGAAAAAGGGAAAAAGATAGCTACTCTCGGCGATATTATCCATAACCGCCAGGTGATGGACGATTTGGCATATAAAGGCGTTTATGCCTATGATGATGTTTGCGATATCCCTGATGATTACGTAATAGTAATCCGTGCACATGGTGTAGGCAAGGATATTTATAAAAAAATAGGGAACAGAGAATATATAGATCTTACCTGTCCTTTTGTTTCAAAAATCCACAAGATTGTCGAAAAATATTATAACAAAGGTTATAAAATAGTTATCGTAGGTGATAAAAGCCATCCTGAAGTTATAGGAATTAACGGATGGTGCGATTATAGTGCAGAGGTAATTGACAGCGAAGCGACAAATATTGACGTTGACTTCGGTGAAAAGCCTCTTTGTGTTGTAGCACAAACAACAATCAAAAGAGATTATTTTGTGCAAATCGTACAAAATTTAAAAAAGACTTGCAAAAGTACCCTTGAATTTGATACAATATGTAATGCAACTAAGAATAGGCAGGAGGAAGCGGCGGGGCTTGCAGCGAATTCTGATTGTATGATTGTAGTCGGAGGACTAAAAAGTTCCAACACAAAAAAACTCTATGAGATTTCTAAAAAGCTGTGTTCTGAAACCTATCATGTTGAAACTGCGGAGGACATTCCGCACAAACAATATTATAAAATAGGAATTACGGCGGGAGCATCAACCCCTGCTCGTATTATCCGGGAGGTAGTAAAGGCTATGAGTGAAAATCTAAAAAATGAGGAGAGCTTTGCAGAACTGTTTGAACAGTACGATCAGAAGACTCTCACAAACGGGGACATTATCGACGGACAAGTTGTTGAAGTTCGTAAAAACGAGGTTATTGTTGATCTTGGCGGATTTAAGTATAATGGACAGCTTGCTGCAGACCAGATAACTGACGACCCCTCACTTGAGCCGTCTGATGTTGTAAAGGAAGGCGACACAATCAGAGTTTACGTTGTAGGCGTAAACGATGCTGAAGGAAAGGTAGTTTTATCAAGAAAGAAATTGGTAGCTATGGAGAGCTGGAACAA
>CAKSGP010000348.1 GCA_934454745.1 uncultured Clostridia bacterium | reverse complement strand
CCAGTATAAACAGCGGGTTTTCAAGAACCCGCTGTTCATTTTTTGCCGTAAAGGTTAAATTTCCCACACTTTTTCCCACAGTTTATAATTTATTCATATTTAAAAAAGATAGATAAAAGTTGCTTTTCTCTTATCTATCCTTTGTACTTTTTCGTTCACTTTATATTTGATTCAACAGTGATTTTTTCTTCCATATCCTTAAAAAACGGTTCCAATTCTCTTTTAATTGTTTCTATTTCTTTGTGAATATACACGCTGTGTGTAATATCGCTTTTTAGAGAATGTCCCATAACCATCTTAATGGTCGAATCCTTAATTTCAAATTTATCAAGCAGTGTGGCATAAGTATGTCTTAAGCAATATGTTGTATACGGATATTTCAGCCCGCTTCTTTTTTTATCTTTTGTATTAACTCCGCCTAAGGTAGTTTCAATAATTTGATTCCGTCTTACAGTGGCTCCGTTTAAAATATCAAGTTTTCTTAATACTGCATTAAATCTGTGTGTCAACCCCTCAACTGTTTGTTGCTTGCTCAAATCGTTTATTTTTGTGAAAAGATATTTCGGATTCTCCACCGTTTCCTTGACTTCATCATATCTCTTTTTAATTATTTCAAGAATAAAATCGGGTAACGGAATCTTTCTGATTCCGTTATCTGTCTTTGAGGCTTTTATATCGATATAGCCTTTTTTATAATTTATATCTGTGTACAATACATTTACCGCCTCACACGGTCTCATACCTGTCATAAGCATTATTATATAATCCTCTGCTTGCTTATCGCCTTGTCTGTAAAGCCGATATAGAAGACTTAGTACATTATCAGGCAACCTGTCTCTGCTTTGTATCGGAATAAAATCCGGCATCTTAATTCTGAAATTGTGGCGACGTGTGTATTCGTTTTTGTAAGCAAATTCAATCACCCTTGTAAGGGTAAGAATAATTTGTTCTATCTTTCTCTGCCCTTCTCCCGCAAAAGTGTTTATATACGCTTGGTAATCCTTTTCCTTGAGATTCTGTATCGCAGTTTCGGAGAAATAAGGGTTTATATATTTCTCAAGATTTCTTTTGTAGTTTTCCTTGCTCTTTTGCGCAATTTTTGAGGCTTCAATGTCGATTTTATACCATTCGTCCGCAACCTCGGCAAATGATTTCGGCTTTGTCTTGCTATAGTTCTCCTCAGATATCTTCAGGTATCTTTCAGTTATCTTTCTTGCACATTCTTCAATAGTAGAACCTTCGCCGTATACCCGAGTTCCGTATAAGGGTCCTAATTCCTTATAAATAATTGCCTTTTTATAATTACCGTCTTTATTTTTCTTAAGTTTGCCAACCCGTTCTTTCAGCATCATATCCGATTTAATGCTTCTCTCTAAATACTTTAATTCCTGAATTGTCAATATATCACCCCCCGTATACCATTTGACCGATTATTACTTCCGATACATCAATTATTAAATACATTTTTTCTCTCCCGTTTTTCATACAACAGAGCGGCGAAAGCAAATCCTTTGCCCTTGCTCTTGAAACTCCGAGAAATTTGGATAATTGAGTAACATTTATAAATGCAGGGTTTCCTGCGCTTTCCTTAAGTTGTGTTCTAATAGATTCAATCCTTTCATTTTTTGTCATAAATTAAAAGTACCTCCTGTTTTCTTAAATTTTTGCCGACTGAATCCCCGGGAATTGCACCGTCTGCCGTTTTTTCGGCGGTCATCAGCCGGATTCTGTTGTCAAGGTTCAATGAGAAACAAAAAACAGGTTCTGAATGTATGGACTTCATTGTGTCAACAATGGTTCCCATACCACAGGCCTGTTTAAAATTGCTCCGAATTGTCGGTCGGAGCCCCGTATAATGTTTTCCTGTCCTTTTGAGGGCGGGATTATTATACCATATATTGTGCATAATGTCAAGCCTTTTCAAAAAAATCATATATATTGTATTTTAATGTCCATTAAGCCTGTGGAAAAAGTTCATTGGCAAGAATTGCTCCGGCAACAGACCCGACCTTTTTAAAGGTGAAGTCTTTTTTCTTGAATCCGTATATGTCCCACTCTACAGCTTTCCTTTCAAGCAATTCAAAGGTGCTTTCGTCAAAACGCTCTATTTTTGTTTGTGAAATCAACCTGAATTTAGGAAATTCCTGACGCTGTGAAAAGTCAGCAATTTTGTAAAACTTTT
>CAKSGP010000347.1 GCA_934454745.1 uncultured Clostridia bacterium | reverse complement strand
CAATTATAGAAAGTAAACGAGTTTTGACACCATGGGATTTAGCTGAGGAATTACGCAGAAAAGATAAAGTATGGAAGCAAATTTACAAAAAAGACTCCGGATTATTCAATGAAAAAATTCCAGTAAGCTTATTAAAGACTACAGGAAGGAGAAGCATATGAAAAACAAATTACCAGTAGAATTTGCGTACACAGAAAATGGTGTAAGAAAAACATCTGTGGACGAAAACAAAAGAATGAATGAGATTGATGCAATAAACCGCAGTCTACGCAATTGGTATGCAAATAATGAAAAATGCAGTAAATAAACTAAATAACAAGGAGGACTAATTATGCAGAAAAATAATATTATTGCAAATGCGAAAAAAGAAATTGAGAATTTTGAGGACAAATTGGGCGAGAATTTCTATGACGCTTTTCAGGAAGACGATAATCTTACCATTGATATGGCAAGAGGCATTTTACATGCCTTTTCTGATTGCAAAACAGAAAGAGAGTTCCAAGTTGCCAACAATATGCTTACAGGAGCATGTGGATATGGCATCGAAACACTCATTGAGCGAATCAAGGAATTGGACGAGGACCCGGAACATAGTTGGCGTTGGAAAAATGATTTTTAATTTGATTTTGTAAAAGGCTCCCTTCGGGGAGCTTTTTTGTATGATTTTTTAATTCTGAACAGACATATTAAGAATGTGAGAACAAATGAGTAACGACATGTGTAAGGAAAATTTTGCTCATAATATCGTTTTCATTTCAATTCAAAACAGACATATTAGTAGTGTAAGGATGATTAAGAAAAACATTCTTACATGGAGAACACATTAAAGGAGGGCACATAGCGGAGAACACATTTTTGGAGAACACAGCCAATAAAATAGGGAGCTAACTCAGTTGGTTAGAGTGTCTGTCTTATACACAGTTGGTCGTGGGTTCGAGTCCCACGCTCCCCATTTCTTAAAGTTTGCGGAAAACCTTTTTCGTATGTATCAAATTTATAGAAAATCCCCCAAAGTCCGGAGTGATAACCGCAAACGCTTCGGGCAAAAGGAAGATTAGCTCAGCGGCAGAGCGTTCGGCTGTTAACCGAATGGTCATGGGTTCAAATCCCATATCTTCCTCTCCTTAATGCTTGCATGTATCGTGAAACATTTTTCCAATGTATCATGATATGCGTTTGGAACTAATAATCCACCTCTTTCGGATAGTTTATTCTGTTATGTCAAGGCGGAAAAGCAAGCACCTTGACAAAACTTAGCGGTATCGCCAAGTGGTAAGGCACAGGACTTTGACTCCTGTATTCGTAGGTTCGAATCCTACTACTGCTGCTGTCCAAATATAATGGACGTTACCAATACTTTGGTCCTGACGTTGGCATTTGCGGAAATGCATCGGGCGAGAAGAATAAGTTGTAAGAAATCTTCCCATTTGAAACTTTCTTCATGAATTGCCCGGATATGTAAGGTCCGAATCCTTACCGTCAGATTTGCGCTTCACTTTCTTTAGCGAGGGAGGATAGGAGCGCATAGGAAAAACTTCCTGAAGCCGGAATGGCTTACCCAGTCGCAGGTTGAGTCTTGGCAAAAAACTGTAACTGTAGAGAGCAAAACAAAGATATTGCGACCAGGTTTTTGCTGGCAGTTATAGACATCTTTAGTAGTAATGAGAACTTGCAAAAAGCAAGTCGGGGAGTTTCAAAGATGTTATTGTTTTTTGTATTGTTATTCTTCTTCCTCTCTCTTTGCGAGAGAGGGGAATGGCGGCTTAGTCAAAAGGTAAGACAATAGGTTTTCATCCTATGAGTGTGGGTTCGAGTCCCGCAGCCGTCATTTAAACATGATTACCTCAGTGAAGAAGGAGTTTTCAATCCTGCTGAGACGCATGGTAATGAGTTGAATCAATTTGAGATATTAAATTGATTAACAACTTTTATTAAGAAGTGATTCTTGATACGGAGACAGAAACTGTCAACAACGCTGTGTGGTGTATCATTATAAAGAGGTCAAAAGCAGAATCCTTGTGGCTGACATAATAGACGCCCGATGTTCGGGAATAATCCGTTGATGTGAGAGGTGTGAGAGACCACGGACTAAACGGAAATCTCAACAAGTCAGTTTGCCTTGAATCTGAGAAATCAGAGTATAACACAAGAAATTCGTTAAAGTAGCGGTATGGCAAGTTCTTGGAAAG
>CAKSGP010000346.1 GCA_934454745.1 uncultured Clostridia bacterium | reverse complement strand
GTGCAGAGTACAGAAAAATTCTTATGCACTATAAAGGCTTCAAGGATGCGGATAATCAGGCACCGCTTTATTTGCGTACTACTAACGAAATGCTCGATGAATTTCAATATCTTGGCAAGGAAAAGGCGTACGAGGTAGTAGTAACTAACACAAATCTCATTGCAGATATGATAGGTGATGTACGTCCTATTCCGAAAAAGAAATGTCCGCCGGTTGTAGACGGAGCAGTCGAGGGTATAAGAAATGACTCTTTAAGACGTGCTGAGGAAATATACGGAACACCCCTTCCCGAAAAGGTACAAAAAAGACTTGATAAGGAGCTTAATTCAATTATAAACAACGGCTTTGCAGTTATGTACAGGATAGCACAGGAGCTTGTAAGAAAATCCCTTGATGATGGCTATCTTGTAGGCTCACGAGGCTCTGTGGGCTCATCTTTTGTAGCGTATCTTTCAGATATAACAGAGGTTAATTCGCTTCCTGCCCATTATATCTGCCCGAACTGTAAGAATGTTGAATTTCATGAAAGCGATATCGGTATGTCAGGCTGTGATATGCCTGATAAAGTATGCCCTAAGTGTGGAACGCAGTATAAAAAGGACGGACACGATATTCCTTTTGAAACCTTCCTTGGCTTTAAAGGAAATAAAGAGCCTGATATTGACCTTAACTTTTCAGGTGAATATCAACCTGTAATCCATAAATATACAGAAACATTTTTCGGCGAAGGCTTCGTGTTCCGCGCAGGAACGATAGGAACTGTGGCGGAAAAAACGGCATTTGGATATGTTAAAAAGTATTGCGAGGAAAAGGGCGTTACTATGCGTAGCGCACAAATGAAGCGTCTTGCAAAAGGATGTGAGGGCGTTAAACGTACATCAGGTCAGCATCCTGGCGGTATAATAGTTGTGCCGTATACCAATAATATTCACGAATTCTGTCCCGTCCAGCACCCGGCAGATGATGTACATTCAACTATATTTACAACGCATTTTGATTACCACTCGATTGATGCAAATCTCTTAAAACTTGATGAACTCGGTCACGATGATCCTACGGTAATACGAATGCTTGAGGATTTGACAGGTGTTGATGCAAAAACGATACCCCTTGATGATCCTGAAACATTGAGCCTTTTTACATCAAATAAAGCCTTAAATATAATTGAGGGCAAGGATATAGGCACACCATTGGGAACTTACGGTGTACCTGAATTCGGTACAAAATTTGTACGTCAGATGCTTGAGGATACAAAGCCCACAACATTTTCTGAGCTTGCCAGAATTTCAGGTTTGTCCCACGGAACAGACGTTTGGCTAGGCAATGCACAGGAGCTTATACGTCAAGGCTTGTGTGACCTTTCTCATTCTATTTGTGCCCGTGATGATATTATGATATATCTTATGGCGGCAGGTGTTGAGGAAGAACATTCCTTTAAAATAATGGAAAGCGTAAGAAAAGGTAAAGGATTAAAGCCTGAGGATGAGGAGGCTATGCGTAATGCAAATGTACCGCAATGGTATATAGACTCCTGTAAAAAGATAAAGTATATGTTCCCTAAAGCACACGCTGTTGCGTATGTTATGATGGGTTTCAGAGTTGCCTGGTTTAAGGTGCATTATCCCGAGGCATATTATGCTGCATATTTTACAGTACGTGCGGATGATTTTGATACCTCCACTATGGCATCAGGCGAGGCGAAAGCACGTGAAGCATTAGAGGATATAAACCGCCGTAAACGTGAGGGAACAGCTACACCAAAAGACGATGCTCTTGTGCCTATACTTGAGCTCTCTATCGAGATGTATTGCAGAGGCTATAAATTCACAAAGGTAGATTTATATAAATCAAAGGCAACAGAATTCCAGATAACTCCTGAGGGCTTGCTTCCGCCCCTTAACGCATTGCCGGGACTTGGCGAGAATGCCTCACGTGCAATAACTGAGGAGCGTGCCAAGGGTGAATTTAAAAATGTTGAGGATTTAAGACTGCGTACAGGCTCTACAAAGAGTGTAATAGAAATATTGCAGAATAACGGCTGTTTTGACGGAATGAGCGAGAGCAACCAGGTAAGCCTGTTTGAATTAGCCGGCGGTTAACTATATTTATTGACATTGCCTATGGATTTGTGTTAAAATACAGTTTAGAAATGTAAATGCTAAGAGGTTTTTAAAATGAACAGGATACATAAAAAG
>CAKSGP010000345.1 GCA_934454745.1 uncultured Clostridia bacterium | reverse complement strand
TTCCGCTTTGGCTTTTTTACCATTTCTTCCTTCTCACCATCTTTTGGCCTACGCTTTGCAACACTCATAGCACAAGTGCATTGCTCACCCTTTTCCAAGCTCTTACCGCAATAAATACATTCACGCATTTATGGTCACTGCCTTTCTTTTTTATTTAAATAATTTCATTTCAAACTCTTTTTTTGCCGTTTCCGTTACAGGACTTATCCGTTTGTACAACCTTATTTCAACATCATTTATTCTAACATTAAAATCACGCAACTGCGAAAACGACTGTGCTATATTAGTTCCTTCTGTAAAGCTCTTTACTGCCTCGGTTATTATAGTCTGTTCCTTTGGTGCAAGATGCGTTTGTGCCGGATAAGCGGTTAAAATATAGTCACATTCGTATATCTCGCCAACACGCCACCAGTCACGTGAATCCACCTCCGGCAAGCCTACAATATACGAATCGGTCCTGCTCTCACGCATATTAAGTGACGGTATGACATTTGTCAGAATACTGCTGTTTATCGTAAAAGATGATGCAAGAACTCCGCATTTTTTACCCTCGGGGATTTTTTTGTCAAGAGTAGTCTTTATATCCAAAAGCACATTTATATCATCACGCTTTTTCGGTTTTACCGAATATGTCGGGAACATTGCAATGCTTTTAATTTCCTGTATATTCTGCGGTTGGACCCGACCTGACAGAGGACTTATGGTGTTTGTCACTGCTACCAGACACATAACCACCAATATGCTTCTTTTATCCGTAAAATTCACTGCATATATTACAAGCACTGCCAATGCCGGAATATACAGCAATAGATGCTGTTGTCCGTGGGTTTGGGTTGACATAAACATCGCCCCACACACAAGAATTTGCAAAATCGCAAATATTGGGTTAAGCTCCCCACGTTTTATACTGCCACGTATTGCAAGTGCAGATATCATAACTATAAATACTGCTCCGAAATATCGTGTTATAAGCTTTAAATCCGTCAACACAGAATATTTATAGCTTGAGTATAAGGTGCCGTAATCCTTTAAAAGAATGTTTTTAAAAAAGGGATAGAACAACACCAAAAGCACAAATCCAACAGTAAGAATTACAGTCACAAGCTGTTTTACATTATGCTTTATGAGAATTGTGTCAATCGCCATAACCGTTAAAAAGGAAACAGCAAAAAATGCGAAATATCTGCGTGTTATCATCATTATAACAAGCAAAAATCCGATTATTATACTTTTAAGGTATGGTTTGTCATTTAATGTATCTGTCATATAAAGATAATAGCATAACAGTCCTAAAAATACACCTGCAACATCTATAAAACCTATACATGTAATATACCATAGTGCAGGAATGGATATAAGCGTTATAACAAAGGCAAATCTCGGTGCTTTTGATATGTTCTTTCCAAGAAAGTATATAACTATTTCAGAGGGTATCAGATAAAAAATCACTACTGCACATATATACGATATTCTCGTAACTCCGAAAATTTTCATCCACAGAGCAACAGGCACTGCTGCAAAATAGTTATAATCACTTGTTCCAATTGAGGTGTATACTTCTTTAAAGAAGCTGAAATTCAATGGTTTTTCCGCTAACATTCTGCCAATATCCCAATAGGTTGAATCGTCCCAGAAATATACGGTTTTGCTCATAGCAACATAGTATATTGCAAATATCAAGGACACCAAACATATACCGCCTACAAAGCACAAGTCAAAATATTTATAATCGGTTATTTTTCTTTTTGATTGAGTTCTGTTATTCTCTAACCATTCAAGAAGCTCCAATTTTACACCTCCTGCATTTCAAATAAAGATATAATTTCATCATCTGTAAGACTGCCGAGCGTTTTAGTATTAACACGTATAATATCGTCGGCAAGTGTTCTTTTTTTGGTTTCAAGCTTGAGTATCTTTTCCTCTATCGTACCGTGTGAGGCAAGCTTTATCACCTGAACCGCCCTCTTTTGCCCTATTCTATGGGCACGGTCAGTTGCCTGATCGGTTACAGCAGGATTCCACCAAGGATCATAGTGAATAACCGTATCTGCACCTGTAAGGTTTATACCTGTTCCTCCTGCTTTTAATGATACCAATACCACGTCCCCCTCACCATTGTTAAACTTCTCACAAATATTAACACGTTCATTAGGAGGAACGTCGCCTGTTATCTGAAAGCATCTTATACCAAGTGATGAAA
>CAKSGP010000344.1 GCA_934454745.1 uncultured Clostridia bacterium | reverse complement strand
GTTGACAGCTTATTTATAAAGAAAAATTGTGATGTATATATTACAGGTTCTAATGCTTACCTGTTATCAGGTGAGCTTGCAACACTGCTTTCGGGACGTTATATACAAATAGATATGCTGCCGTTCTCTTTTAAAGAGTATTATTCTGCTGTAAAAGACAGTGGAAAAAGCAAACGAACAATTTTTGATGAATACTTGATGTATGGTTCTTTCCCATATATTCCCTATCTTGATAACAATGAAAAAATTATTCGTCAATATATAGAGGGAATATATAATACAATTCTTATAAAGGACGTTGCAACAAGGGAAAAAATCAATGATATATCTGTTCTTGAAAGTATATTAAAAACCATAGCTTCAAGCATAGGAAGTCCTATTTCCACAAAAAAAATAAGTGATACATTAATCTCTGCCGGAAGAAAAATATCAGCAAATACAGTTGATGCTTATCTTAGGGCATTGACAGACAGTTACATTCTTTACAATGCAACAAGATATGACATAAAGGGCAGACAGTATTTGAAAACGCTTGGCAAATATTACTTTGTTGATACCGGTATAAGAAACATGATTTTGTCACAGTCTGCACGGGATTTGGGACATCTTCTTGAAAATATAGTATATCTTGAACTTTTACGCAGAAAAAATAAAGTAAATATCGGTAAACTGGCAGAAAAAGAGGTTGATTTTGTCACAACTGAGTTTGATACAGTTGAATATTATCAGGTATCGGCAAGCGTGCTTGATGAAAATACACTTGCAAGAGAGCTTGCTCCGCTTCGTGAAATCAGAGATAATTATCCTAAAATACTTTTAACCCTTGACGAAATAGGTGCTAATTCAAATTATGACGGGATAAAACACATAAATGTGATTGAATGGCTTTTGAATTGAAAAATATTGTGTATGCTGTTTATCGATTTCTCACCGGTAGTGAACTGGAACAGACTGTCAGACGTGCAAGGCTTTTGAGGAACGATTGCACAGTATAGCTGTTTAGCGATTTCCCGCTGATGCAGAGTGAATTTGCGGAGTAATTTGAACAACTGTTAAACTAAGATTTTAAAGAAAAACTTCACACTTTCCTCTTACCGAATAACACTCTATAAATAAAAATTTAAGCATTACCCAACCGTAATTTGCTTACGGTTGAGGTTGTTTTTTTATTCTTTAAGTAAAATTAATGCCGATACATTAAATTGGTATTTCATAGATAATATGTGTGCATTAAAATATATCATAAATAATACGCAGTTAACTGATGATTCTATTTTAAAAAAGTTGATGATGTTTGTTATCTGTTCACCGCCATTGATATTTTTAACGCCAAAGCCGTTTATTTTTTCCCACGTTCCGCCTTCATATATATTCCATACATAGAATGGATATTCACTGTCTTTCTTGCCAGACATAACCGGTGTTTCACCTATATTCTTTTCATAAAAATCAAAATCATCGCTAAATTTATACACATTTTTAGATTTAGCATCTTCCTGTACCGCCGATACAATAGTCGGTCTTGGTGTTTCGCACTCCGGCAAAGGTGTTGAAGTTGGGGTAAGTTTTAATGTAGGATATGGCGTCATAGTAGGTTTGACCGTTGCAGTCGGTGTTTCACCCCTATATTCCGATACATTAAATTCCTCCAAAATCATAACTTTTCCGTATGCACTCGCCGGAAAAAATTGGCTTTATACCAATCAACATTTTCACTAAGCAAAATCAAATTATCAACTGTATTTTCCTCACCCGTAGTCAAATCTTTAACTGTCACACTTCCTCTCGCAACAGGATTTTCTTTTCTTCCATCGTGCAAAATAACAGTAAACTTATACCAATGCGTTGGGTTAATGTTTTCCAAAACAGTTTCATTCTGATGGCCTGTATTAACCTTGATACTTCCGCTGTCGGTATTTATATACGGTCCGTATGAATTGCTGTTTGAAAATTCAATAAATCCGCCTATATCGTCAAATCTGACTGTAAAATCAAATTGTCTACTTTGTGTATTTACAAAAATTTTATTAGTGTGATTTTCTGTATTGCATAAGTATTTCAAGAAAATATTCAAATATAACTGTAAATAGAAGCTCTGACTGCGTGCATAGGAATAAGACAGCATTTTTGATTTTTCGTCATTGCGTTTTACTCAATTTTCTATAAATTAAAAACAGGAGAAGTTCCTATAAAACTTCTCC
>CAKSGP010000343.1 GCA_934454745.1 uncultured Clostridia bacterium | reverse complement strand
CGAACACAGAAGTTAAGCTCTTTCACGTCGATGATACTTGGTGGGTGACTGCCCGGGAAAGTAGATAGTTGCCGAAACTAGGTACTGAGATTAATAGCGAAAGCTATTAATTTTGGTATTTAGAATAAAAGTTAGCAAGGCTAACAAAAATATTCCTCAATAGCTCAGTTGGCAGAGCATGCGGCTGTTAACCGCAGGGTCGTTGGTTCGAGCCCAACTTGAGGAGCCAAAGTTTTTAATAGATGAACAAGATATTTGTTCATCTATTATTTTTTTTGTAATTTTTTCAATGTCTGCCGCAGCACTATCAGTATCAATATTTGTATTTGATGTGAAATTAAATAATACAAGTATTTTATCTTCCCATAAATATATTTTATTGATAAAATGATGTACAAGTAATTGTTGTTCCTGCCATGTGATAGAATTAGTGATATTAAAGTTATCGAAGTAGCTTAATATTTGTGACTTATTAAATCGGCAAGAAGATGATTGCTTTTCAGAAATTTCATATTCCAAATTATAACGTAGTGATTCAAGTTCTTTTAATCGGGTTTGTGTAGTAGAACTTATTATTCCTTGTTCGATAGCGTTCATGATATTATCAATTCGTCTATTTGTATCTTTTAATTGTAGTTCAAGTGAATTAATTAATTCAGTTTGCTTATTTGATTTACTTTGTATTTCCATAACTGCATCTGCAATTACATTTATTAATTGTTTACTATTTAATAATTGCTTGATACTATTTAGCACAATTTTTTCAAGGTGTTCTTTCTTTGCTCGTTTATGAGTGCATATGTGGAGTTTTTTTCTGCCGGAACAAGTATAGTAATGATACCTATTTCCGTTTTGGCTTGTACCGCTTTCACCTGTCATTGTGTTTTGACAATATACGCAGTATACTTTACCGCTTAATAAAAATCTATCTTTTGCCATAGTCATCATACCGGTGTGTTGATTTGCACGAACTCGTTTTTGTACGTTATAGAAAAGTTCATCGCTCACTATACGTTGATTTTCGTCTACTATTTCTAAGCCATCATATTTATATTTTCCTGTATAACGTGTGTTTTGAACAATAGGAGTTATACTATCTTTTGTAAATTTATTGCCATACGCAGTGCGAAGTCCGTGAGTATTTAGATATTCGGCAATATCGGTTTTACTTTCTCCGGAAAGGTTGTATATATAAATGAAGAATGAGAAAATACAGTTATAAGTACAAAAGTGCACAAAGTCGCATTATATCACGGTTTCATGCACATTTAGAGAAAAAATTCTCAATTATGATGAAAAACGAAAAACGGGAGAATTTTAATAATTTATGTAAAATATACAATAAAATTGAATATGATAAAAACGGAGTTAAAAAGTGTTTAACAGTGCAAAAAAAGCAGTTTAACAAATGTTTATTTTAACAAATAAAAAACGTTGTAATGCTTGATTTTATGCGGTGTTTAACACTTTTATTTTTTTTAAAAACAAAAGTTTAACAGATACAGTCGGCGGACGGCAGAACAAATGAAATTATAGCAAAAATAATTGTATAGCAATGGTGCATTTTCAATGGTGCATTAAAAAATGCACCATTGCCTATAAACGGCGGTATTATGCGATTTTGCAGTACCGTGAATAAAGCGTGGATAAGTCGCAAGTTTACATAAGAAATGTGTTAAAAAAATAACACTTCCTTAATATATGTGATTTTAAGGATTACAGTCCAAGCAAGGAGTATATCCGGCATTGAGTGCCTCGGTGCGGTCGATATGTATTATAGGTTTACTTTTAATATGAGTGCAATCGGGGTTATGAATTTTAGTGCCATTTAAAGTAGTAACAACATATTCATCACCGAAGGTATACTGTATGCCGGCAGGTGGTTCGGGAGCGGGACTTACAAAACCGGTAGGTGAGGGGGCGGAAATATAGACCGTTGACGGCTCGCTTTTACGGCAAAGTACAGTTATCAGTGCAGCTGATAATGCAAGTATCAATACGGTTTTAGCATGGTTGGTAATGCTGTGTGCAATATACTTAAACCGGAGATGATGAAGAATGTATCGGGCAAAGGTATCAGCGGTAAAATACAGTCAAGTCCTTTCTTTATTAAATGGTATTATGATTGTAGGTTTACAATAGATGTGTTACATTCCGCAATATTTTGTTACGAGATAAACTCATAACAAAATATTACGGCAA
>CAKSGP010000342.1 GCA_934454745.1 uncultured Clostridia bacterium | reverse complement strand
ATCCTCTACCGCCTCGCCTCTTTCAAGAACTATTACCTTATATCCCGATTTTGCTAAAACATACGCACACATAATTCCGGCAGGGCCAAATCCTGCAACAACCACCCTTTTACCGTTGCCGTTGTGTTCAGGGATTTTATACGTATCAACTCTCAGGTTTTGTATGTTTTTATATCTCTTGATTAGCTTGTCCTCATTCGATGCAGTTACATCAACCGTATAAACGTAATGTATATCGTTTTTCTTCCGTGCATCAACAGAACGGCGTATTATCTTAAAATCACACATACCCGATATTTTGTATTTCTTTGCAACGTATTCAGGCAGATTAGATTCCTTAAGAGTTAGTGAATAACTAATATTGGATATACGTATCATATCATTCTCCCATTAAAAACGGCGACAGGTACACGCTTAACGTGTCCGCCGCCGGTAATTATAATTTCAAATCCGATTCATCAAACGCATTTGAAATAGATTCGCCCGGTACAACCATTGGATACACTTTTTCGTCCTTGTCAATTCTGCAATCAATAACCACAGGCTTATTAATTCTAAGAGCCTCACTTAATACCTTTCTAAACTCCTCAGGTGTTTCTGCTCTATATGCAACACAGCCAAGTGCCTCGGCAAGCCTTACAAAGTCAACAGCATCATCAAGCATTGTATGAGAATAGCGTTGTCCGTAAAACAGCGTCTGCCATTGACGAACCATTCCTAAAACCTTATTATTAATTATAACCTCAATAATCGGTATATTATTCCTTGATGCAGTTGCAAGCTCATTCATATTCATTCTGAATCCGCCGTCACCTGCTATATTTATTACGTTTTTTTCCGGTAATGCAGTTTTTGCACCGATTGCGGCACCAAGTCCGTATCCCATAGTGCCAAGACCGCCCGATGAAAGGAACTGACGGGGGGATTTATATTTATAGAACTGAGATGCCCACATCTGATGCTGACCGACTTCAGTAGTGATTATTGCATCACCGTTAGTCTGTCTGTATATTTCACTTATCGCCCAAGGACCTGTTAGCCTTGAGCTGTCACAGGCAAGGGGATATTTTTCTGACATTTCTGATATTTCTTTACGCCACTCCGGCTTTTGTGATGGATTTATCCGCTTATTAATACGCTTAAGTATCGCTTTCGCATCTCCGATTATGTATTCATCAGCACGTACATTTTTGCCGATTTCCTTTTTATCAATATCAATATGTATAATTTTTGCATTGGGAGCAAAGTTTTTAGCATTGCCATATACACGGTCTGAAAATCTTGCACCTATCGTTATAAGCAAGTCACACTTACTTACGCCGAAATTTGAAGTTTTTGTGCCGTGCATTCCAAGCATACCTGTGTAAAGCTCGTCTGTACCGTCAAATGCACCTTTTCCCATTAGAGTGTCACATACAGGCGAATCAAGCTTTGTTGCAAGCTCTTTAAGCTCGTCTGAGGCATCTGCGGCAATAACTCCGCCTCCTACGAATATATACGGTTTTTTTGATGAGTTTATAAGCGTAATACATCTGTCTATGGCGTTATCATCTATTGTATCAACAACAGTCTTAGGTATTCTTTTCTCTTGCGGTTTATACTCTGCAAGCGCTGCTGTAACGTCTTTTGGTATATCGACTAAAACAGGGCCACGTCTTCCCTCCATCGCAGTGTAGAATGCGTTTCTTATAGTGTCTGCAAGGTCATTTACATCAGTTACTATACAGCTTGACTTTGTAACGGGTTTTACTACCTCTGAGATTGTTACCTCCTGGAAGCTGTCCTTGCCTAAAAGTGATGTTCCTACATTACAGGTTATTGCAACCACGGGAATAGAATCAATGTTTGCCGTTGCAATACCTGTTACAAGGTTTGTCGCCCCCGGTCCTGATGTAGCGAAGCATACTCCCACCTTACCGGTAGCTCGTGCATAACCATCAGCGGCATGAGATGCCCCTTGTTCGTGAGATACAAGGATATGGTTTATGGTGTCACTGTTTTTATACAGTTGGTCATACACATTTAATATCGCACCACCCGGGTAACCGAATACAGTATCTACACCTTGCTCCTTTAAACATTCAATTACTATCTGTGCTCCTGTTAACTGCATTGTTATCTCCTTTGTATATATTAATTAATATGTAAATTTCGTACTAAAAAATGTACACGGCGTACGTTTACAGAGGCAAGCTCCTCTAT
>CAKSGP010000341.1 GCA_934454745.1 uncultured Clostridia bacterium | reverse complement strand
CTGTGCTTCTTCAATGGTATCACAGCCCGTAATGTAAAGACAATTTTTCTTGTTTTCGTCATTAGATTTTTCCAGTGGACAACCTTCATAGAAATACATTCTTACATCATCTCTGGAATAGTAAAAAGCATCTGCTTCAATGCTGTCTTTTTCCACCCATTCAGGAAGTTCTGTGAGAGCAGCAGGTGTTTCTTCACTGTCAGAACTTTCTTCAACAACTGAGCTGCCTGTCTCCTGAGAACTTGTGTTTCCCTTTGCATCATTGCTTGATGAGCAAGCTGCCATTGAGATTGCAAGAAAAGCTGATAAAACAATACAAATAATTTTTTTCATCGTTATTTCTCCTTAGTTTTTATTTATTTGTTTATCTGTATATTATCATGATTATAAGAATAATGCAAATTTAGTTTGCACATTTGACAAGCATAGAATAACCGTATATAATTCGTGATGTGTTGAAAGGGTTTTTGTCTAAGACACTTTTAACCGTCGTCTTTGAAAAAGAATGGGGAAACCCATTCTTTTTATTTTAGGCTTAAATTTCGGGTATTGTATACGTTCCGAATTTTTAAACTCATATATTGACTTAATAGGAAATTATTGATATACTGTAAGTGCTTTTTAATTGAATGTTTGAAATTTGGTATGGATAGATGCTCTATTTCCTATCAGATAAGCAAGAATAGTGGTAGTAAAGCTACCACTATTTGTGTTTGCAATGAAGACTTGCTTTATGTTGCATTTTTGCAGCATAAGGCAGGTCTTTTTGTGTTTATTGCACCCTATTAAACCGGAAGGGAGAAAAAATGAGCAAAGTAATTTCTATTATCAATCAAAAGGGTGGCGTTGGAAAGACGACAACAACCGCAAGTTTAGGCTATGGTCTTGTACAGAGAGGATATAAAGTCTTACTTATTGACTTAGACCCACAGGCAGACTTGTCATTGCATTTAGGTGTTCCGTCACCTGATGAGTTGGAAAACACGGTATCAGATTTAATTCTCGATGTGATTAAAGGTGAACTTATTGATTATTCAAAGTATGTTCTTGAATTAGATAATAACTTGTATATAATTCCATCAAATATTGAACTTGCATCCCTTGAAACGGCAATGAATGACTTTTTCAATAAGCGGTACATTGTAAATTCTTTTCTTGAGGATATCAAAGATATATTCGACTATGTGATTATAGACTGTCCTCCGTCATTGGGTATTTACACAACTAATGCTCTTGCAGCTTCTGATTCAGTTATAATTCCAACACAGGCACAGGCCTTTTCACGGAGAGGCATAACGCACCTTCTTGACACAATAAAAAATATACGGCGATACAATAAAAATTTACATGTTGAAGGGATATTGATAACCCAAATGCAAAGCGACACCATGGCGGCAAAAGCCGTCCGGGAAAGGATAAAGTCCAATTATGGCGACAGAGTTAAAATATTTGATACAACAATTCCTCGTTCCGTTGTTGCCGAAAAGGCGGCATTTATGGGCGTTGCCATTCAAAGTTTTAGCAAAGATAACTCTGTATCTGTTGCCTATGAAAAATTTATAGATGAGGTAATTAAAAATGAAATTTGATCCAAATTCAACAAGAGGTTTCGATTTACGGAGAGAGGAGGCGTTTAGACAAAAGAAGGAACGGAGAATAGATGAAACCATAAAAACAAATCCGTTATTTTCCCAAGATGTTGCATTTCAATTTAAAAACAAGGTTATGCCGATACCAATCAAGGATTTATCGGAGTTCCCGAACCACCCATTCAAGGTATTGGATAATGAGGATATGGACAACCTTGTTGAAAGCATACGCACACAAGGCGTGCTTGAACCTATAAAGGTAAGGGTTATTGACAACGACAACAGAAAATTTGAAATTATAAGCGGACACAGAAGATGCAGAGCTTGTAAAATTCTCGGATATGATAAAATTCCCGGACTTATTGTAGATGTTGATGAAGACGAAGCAAAAATAATGATGGTTGACTCAAACAGCCAGCGTTCTAAAATATTGCCGTCTGAAAAGGCTTTTGCTTATAAAATGAAGCTGGAAGCGATAAAACATCAGGGTGAAAGGTCTGATTTAACTTCGGGCCAACTTGGCCCGAAGTTAGGGTCAGATGAAAAAATCGCACAAGAAGCGGGAGAAAGTCGAAAGCAAATTCAAAGATATATCCGCCTTACCGAGCTTATAC
>CAKSGP010000340.1 GCA_934454745.1 uncultured Clostridia bacterium | reverse complement strand
TAAAAAATCCGTATTTGCCGATTATTTATGATATTCAAACAGATAAAAATAAGCTGTACATAATTGAGGAGTATGCGGAAGGAGTAACAATCTCTGAAATGATAAGAGGGGGACATATATTTTCTGATGCGGAAACAAAAAATATTGCATTAATGCTATGTGATGTTTTATCGGTTTTGCACAATCAAAATATAGTACACAGGGACATAAAACCGTCTAATATAATATATACAACGGATAATAAAATTAAATTAATTGATTTTGGTGCGGCAAGAATTTATGATAATAATCAAAATAATGATACTAAATATTTGGGGACAGTAGGGTATGCACCGCCGGAGCAATATGGATTTTGTCAGACAGACATTCGTGCGGATATATATTCATTGGGAATTACTCTATTTGAAATGCTTACGGGGAAATTGCCAAACAGCGGAGTTATATACAATGGAAAATTGTCCGGCATAATTCAAAAATGTATAGCATTTGACCCGAAAAATAGGTTTGAAAATGTGGTGATATTAAAAAGAAATTTATTAAGTGATAATAAAACAAATCTAATTAAATGGAATAATGAAACAAAAAGAAATGTTTTTATTGTTTTAGCTGCGACAATATTAGTGCCTATATTAGTTGTATTATTGGTTGAAAGTATTTATGCGGTTATAAATTACAGTTATAAAAAAGCAGAAGAAAAAAGTGATTTAGTAAGTATGCAGTATAACTATGATACAGTTATGGAATATAAAAAAAAGGGGGATTATTCTTTAGCATTGAGCTATACTGAAAGTATTTTAGATATTAAGCCAACTACCAAGGGTATGCAAAAAATGTATGATGATACATTAAATATTAAACGTGAGTTAGAAGAAACAATAAGTCGGATAAAAGCGGAAAAGGAAGCAAAATGCACTGAAATGATAAATAAGTATGTTTTTAATGGTGAATTAGCAGTAAATCTTGCGACTGTTTATGATGAGAGTACAGACATCCCATCTTTATGGTATTATAGCGATACACAAAATTCGGCTGATGGAGATTATTATCGAATAATTCAAACATCAATGTCGGCAGGTTCATATTTAAGCACATACTATGCATATGCAAACGGAAAAGTAATAGTAAAAGATGAAATGGATAATAGAGATATAGACGGATATACAAAAGCAACATTCAAATTGACAGAGAAATAATATGAAAACCGCTCCGATTTGCAGATAAAACAAGTCGGAGTGTTTTTTCATTTGTAGGAAATTGCGTAAAACGCAATGACGAAAAATCAAAATGCTATTTTATTCCTACGCCCGCAGGCGGAGCTTCTATCAAAAGCTTTTATTCTATAATATTTTCTTTAAAATCATCTAAAAGGTTATTACATTCAATAATAGTATACCGCTTTTGCAAAGCAAATAAAATTAGACTGTCACGTTTAAGCCGTGGATATAATATTGGAAGTTTTGCAATTTTCAATACACGCTGAGTTTCATCGGCGAACAGCTGAAAACCAAAGCATAATGCCGCAAGCTTGTCACGAGTGGGATTTTTTTTGCCGTCAAAAATTTGATAGGCATATGTACGGCTTAGATTGGATTTTGCAATAACTTTGGCTCTGGTTAAATCTTTGCTGATTAATAATTTTTCTAAATATTGGCTCAAAGCCATATTTGTCAATTCTGATTTGTTATCATTGACATATTCATTTATGTTGTCGGAATTTTTAAGTTCGTTTGTAAGTTCTTCTGTTGATTTGTTCATACTGCACCTCCATATATATTTTCAAGAATTTATGACATATATGTATGCTAGCGGCATACCAAAACAAAAAACGATTGATGTATACTTAGTACATCAATCGTTTTTTGTTGTTTCCGAATTGTCAAAGTGTTTAAAAATTCTGATAATTCGCAAAATATCTTTTTTCTCAGATTCCGACATTGAAGAAAGATACGCATTAATTTTATTGGTGACAGCATCCGATTGGTCGGTAGGAGTCGTACCAAAGGAGAACAATTCTGCAAATGAAACACCTAATGCAGCAGCGATTTTATCGACTGTTTCAACGGTAGGTTTCTTTAAAGCACGTTCGATTTGCCCGAGATGTGCGGGGGAAAGTCCGGCTTTAAATGCAAGTTCTTCTTGACTCATGCCGAGTTTTTTTCGGATAGAACGAATCTGTCTGCCAAGCTGAAAAGCAATACTCATAGAC
>CAKSGP010000339.1 GCA_934454745.1 uncultured Clostridia bacterium | reverse complement strand
AACACTCGATTCGCTTACAACAGCCAGCGGTACATTTGATATTCTTACATTCTCAGTAATTTCTAACAAAACCAATGTCGGCGATATTGCCGTAAGCTTTAAAAATGTAAGTGTTGAAACTATAAGTCTGCCTAATGCTCCTGAACCGACTCCGCCAACTCATAATCCGATTTACTTTTATAGAGAAATTTCTTCCGGAATATCTTATGACTCTGCTGAAAATTCCGCAGATGATTCAATAATCCTATCGAAAAACAGCACAGATAATTCCATGGCATTTCAATTGAAAAAAGATGCCACGACATTTTATAAAATAGCGCCTGATACGAGCTACCGAGTCACCTTTAAGTATAAGGTAGAGGATTTTGCTGCTTACAGAAATACAGAAAAGCTTTTCATTGCCGTAGGCGGCAGTAAAGACTCGGAAACCGGATATTGGGAGGTCAGAAATTTAACCTCATATACCAAAGATCAGATCTCTTCTTCGATTATTGGAGGCAGTAAATATCCGGGCGTGGCTCTTAAAAGCACAACCGACGATTGGCAAACTGCCAAGCTTACATTTAAAACACAGACTTCTATTGCTAATATTAAAAACAGCAGTATTGTATACGATAATCTTTCGTTTATTGTTTTATCGGGTGATCCTAACGGAACTTCCGTTGCTAAAGCAACCGTAAAGCTTAAGGATTTTACAGTTGAAGAAAACCCTGCAGACGACGGAATAAGAACTATAGAATTCACCACAAACAGCGATACTGAAATTGACCCTATTACATTTAATGTTTCGAATTTAGAAGATGTAGTTCTTCCTACACCTTCCAAGCCAGGATTTAGCTTTAAGGGCTGGTATTCCGACAGCGCTTGCACAAAGCTCTTTAACGCATCAGAACTGGAAATGGATTCTTTCGGCAAACTTTACGCATATGCCGGCTGGATAGGCGTTGAACAGTACATAACAGATTTTGAAAACACGGGGTATTATTATAACAATAATACAAGAAACGGCACCTCGTACTACAGATATGATTTCATTACCGATCCGGATGATTCCGGTAATAAAGTAATGAAATATGAATACCGCTATTCCGATACGCCTAATAATACATATGGTGACGCTTCGGGTCAGGACGGTTTTGCAACTTCTAGAATAGTGCTTTACAACAAGGATAAAGTGGCAGCAGGCGCACCGCAGAAGGATTCATATATAAAAGTAGCTACAGGTGATGTATTCCAGATTAAACTTCGATATAAGGTTCTTGAAATCGCTCCTATGGATTATGACAAATATAACATACTTTACGATGCGCCCTTTATTCAGTTTAGTGTTCATACCTCGGAATACACAAACTCTTCTTACCTTGCGGCGGCTCATACAAATAGGGTAATTGGAACCTCCCGTACAGGTGATTGGATTACAGCATCTTTTGTTACGACAATTGAAGAACTTAATGAAAATGAAACAAATGGAATAATAGGTGATGCGCTTTGCCTTGCAATCAACGGTTGCGGTAAAATGCTGGTTGATGATATTGAAATTAATAAAATTTCGGGCGGCGGAGTTGCGTTCAGCACAGATGGCGGAACGGTAGTAGGTCCATTTAAGGGCGAGATAAATCAGCAATTCGACCTACCTACTGCTAATGAAATGGAGCGTACCGATTCAGTCTTTGAAGGCTGGTACACAGATCCTGATTTTAAGAATAAGTACGAAGATACAAAGGTTACCATAAAGGAAGACACACAAATTCTATATGCAAAGTTCATAACCTGTCAGGTCAAAGAGGATTTTGAGAATTATTATCCCTACCATATGCAAACCTGGAAGGATTTTGATGTAATACGACTCGGTCAGTCTAATTATGATTTGGAAAAAGTACACAGAGGTGACGGCGCTATTTGGCGTAAGGGTGAAGAAAACTATGCACGACAGTTTACTCTCTTCACGCAGGACACTTTACCGCTTACGATAGGCGAAGAGTATACACTTACAATTTGGGTAAAGGTTATTGACTCCTTTTTAGACGGTCTGTCAATCACCATTAGGCATTGCCCACTTTTCAAACAGTGTTATTCAGACAAAACAGAGTTCGAGGCCATGGGTTACAAAACGAGGGTTCAAGTGGAAAATATAGCCGATGTCGATGATTTACCTGTGGGTGAATGGAAGTTGGTTAAACATACTTTTGTTGCAAAAACAAAATATA
>CAKSGP010000338.1 GCA_934454745.1 uncultured Clostridia bacterium | reverse complement strand
GATACTATACGGACGCAATTAGAAAAAAGATGAGGGTTCTTTTGGTGTTTGACGGATACGCTATAATTTCAACGCTTATATATTTATTAGTAGGGATACAATAAACAGTAAAACAGATAAGTTATTGCTTAATAATAGATGTAAACTGATGTAAACGGTAGATAACGCAAAGAAATAGGGATTGTCCTATCTGCTAAATAGTGATAAACTTAATAATAATCAGTTAAATTGCATTTTGATAATTTGCCCAATAGAACAATAGTTGTTTTATTGGGCATTTTTGCTATCAGAGGATAAAAATGAAGAAGGAAAAGATTATTGATGGGGCGACCGAATGTGGTGGAAGTGCGCTGGGAGCAGTAGCAGGTGCAGGAATAAGTGCTGTTATAACGCCGTTTTTTGTAGATAAGAATGTTTTAAAACGTGATTTGCCTGTCGCAATTGCATTTATGGTGATTGCCACGGTGATGGCTGTTACCGGAGGCGTTGTAACACGGCTTGAGGGTGTAATTTTATTTGTAATATTTGTTATTTATATTGCATATCTTATAAGAAATGCTATTAAAAACCGTGAGAGTGTATCTGATACGGAAAAGCCTATGTCACCGTTAAAAAGTGCGTTGTTTATATTAATCGGTATTGCGGCAATTGTGGGCGGCGGTCACTTAGTTGTTGAGAGTGCAAAAATTATTGCTAAGACCTTCGGTATGTCTGAAACCCTTATCGGCGTAACTGTTGTGGCGATAGGTACGTCGCTTCCTGAGCTTGTAACAAGTATTGTTGCGGCATATAAGGGACAGAACGAGATTGCGATAGGCAATGTTGTGGGTTCAAATATATTTAATATTACCTTTATACTTGGAATTTCCTCTGCTTGCAGTCCCATTGTTGTTATCAGTGAGTCAATGATTGATAGCTTGGTAATGATAGGAACCTGTGCAATAGGATATCTGTTTTGCCTTACAGGGAAAAAGCTTAGCCGTGTGGAAGGTATAATTATGGTAGCAATATATGCTGTATATACAGTGTATTTAATACTTAGATAGGAGGAAAAAATATGAGAATATGCGTATTCGGAGCCGCAAGCGATCTTATAGATGAAAAATACATCAAGCTTACGGAAAAGCTGTGCATTAAACTTGCTAAAAACGGACACGATCTCGTGTTCGGTGCAGGTGCAAACGGTCTTATGGGTGCGGCGGCACGGGGTTTTAAAGAAGGCGGCTCACATATTGTAGGCATAATCCCGCACTTTTTTACAACCGATACTGTTGAACCTATATATGAGGGTTGTGATGAGGTTATATTTACAGAAACAATGCGTGAGCGTAAGCAAAAGATGGAGGATATGGCTGACGCATTTATTATTGTGCCCGGCGGAATAGGCACTCTTGAGGAAATGTTTGAGATTATTACATTAAAACAGCTCGTTCAGCATAAAAAACCCATAGTTTTTTATAATATTTTTAATTATTATGATAAACTTATGGATTTTATGGCACATTGTGAGAGTGAGAAATTTATCCGTGAGGGCTGTCATAATCTGTACATTACAACAGATAATAATGATGAAATTGTGGAATATCTAAAAAATTATGTACCCGGTGATTTTGGGGTAAAGGATTTTAAATAAAACAGGGGATGTAAAAAAACAGCACCGAACGTTTGACGGCGAATTTATACATTTTTTGATATGAACGAATCGCTAAAAAGCTATTGTTTTGGAGAAAATCTGCAATTTGCAGATTTTCTTTTATTAAATGCCGTCAAACTACGAAGGTCAACCGTCCTTACGTACCAGCGTACGCTGCGGGATAACCCTCGCAGCCTTGCTACTCGGCGGTTGACCTCCGTTCTGCACTATTTTTTTGCATCCCCAATTGGAGTTATTCGACTTTCTTTACAGCCCCTGTTTTAATGATTACGCATTTTTGTCTGTTTTAATAACTTCTGCTACTGACGTTGCAAGTCCTGCAATACCCTGTAAGTCAGAAGGAACGATTATCTTTGTTGATTTACCATCTGCTAATGCGTTAAGGCTCTCAAGTGATTTTATTGTCAAATAGCCTTGTTTCGGATCAGCTTCGTTTATTGCTCGAATACCCTCTGCTACTGCCTTTTGTACCTCGATTATAGCCTGTGCCTTACCCTCTGCCTCGCGTATATCCGCTTCCTTTTGTGCTTCAGCACGGAGTATCAGACTTTCCTTT
>CAKSGP010000337.1 GCA_934454745.1 uncultured Clostridia bacterium | reverse complement strand
ATTCAACAATGCCGTAAAAGAGGGAGATATTGTTCTCGTACAGTTCGGACACAATGATGAAGATGCTTCAAAAACAGAAAAAAGAACAATAAACAAAACTGCCGACGGCAATGTCGACACAACCAAGTCAAACTCATATGAAGCGTATTTGCAAATGATAGTTGACGCGGCGCAAAATAAAAATGCAAGCGTTGTTTTTGTGACATCGCCGACCACACTTTCGTATGCGCCGTCGGCAGCCCCGGCATTAATGAAAAAATTTGCCGCAGAAAAGGGTTTGCCGGTGATTGATTTGAATGCAGCTACGATTGAGTTGTTTGGAAAACTTACAAGCAAAAACCTCACGCCGAAATATTATATGATGTATTGGACGGAAGATACAAAAGAAGATTTTATCACCAAGCACGGTGCGCTCGGTACGGAATATGCCGATAAAACCACCTACACCGACGGAACTCATTACAATGCAGAGGGCGCAGATATGATAGCGAACTTGCTTGTCGGCTGTACGGATAAAAGCAATATCTTGTCGAGATATTTCAAAACAGGAGCCGGAAAGAGTGTAGATGATATAATTTCTGCTTATCCCACACAGGCAAATTAATCGGTAATACAGTTATAATTCCGCAGGCGCTGCAGCGCCTGCGGAATTATAAAAACTACATTTTCATTTATGCATAACTTTGGCTAAAGGAGAGTAACAATGGCCCTATACAGAGATTTTGAACAGACAAATGACCACGCTTTTAACATTTACAACGCTTTGCGGTTTTGTAAAACAAACAACGAGAAAGAATTGATTTTTGAAAATAAGACATACGAGCTATATGACGAAAAAGCGTCGGAATGTATGTTGTGTATCTCAAATCACGATGTTTACGGCTTAAAAAAAGTTATTTTTTTGTTGGACGAAATGAATGACTTTACAATTGACGGAAACGGAGCAACATTTTTACTGCACGGAAGTATGATATCGTTTGTTGTTAAGCGTTCAAAAAACATCACGCTAAAAAACTTTACAATAGATATAGATCAAACGATGATTATGGAGGCGATTGTAACAGGCAGTGATGATAAATGCTGCGAAGCTGAGGTGATTAACCGTGTGAATTACCTTGTTCAAAACGACAGTTTAACATTTTTCAACGATAGCGGAGATAGCACGGATTTGCGTTGGATATGCTTAAGAAGTCGTGATAAAAGCAAAAATTTTGTGCGTGAATCGAAGGATTTTTATTATAAGGATATTAAGAATGCAAAATTTGAAAAAAATGGAGAGAAAAGAATTTTAATAAAGAATTCGCCCGATAAAATCGATGTGGGAATGCACATATTGTTGGGCGGAAACGACAGATATGGCTGCAATATATTCTGTGTTGACAGCCGAGATATAAATATCGACAATATTACAATGTATAGAAGCTACGGAATGGGAATTGTAGGTCAAAAAACAGAGAACATAGAAATTAATTCGATTACAGTAAAGGCTCCGGACGGTTGTGTGTTATCATTAAATGCGGATGCAACTCATTTTATAAACTGCAAGGGGCTTATAAGTGTGAAAAATTCGCATTTTTCGGAACAAATGGATGATGCGTTGAATATACACGGCGTTTTCACCAAAATCGTCGATAAAACGAAAGATTATATACTGATAAGGTATATGCACCATCAGGCAAAGGGGATTAATACATACGGAGAAAACTCAAAAATTTCTGTTGTTAATCCTGAAACACTTATATCAAACGGTACATACGAAATCGACCGAGCGGAAGTAATTAACTTAAATTACACCAAATTATACATAAAAGGCGGAACCGATAAAATCGCCGTAAATGATTTGGTTGAAGATTTGGATTGGAGCTGCGGATTGATATTTGAAAACAACCGCGTCGAGAATAACAGAGCGAGAGGGATATTGATTGCGGCAAAGGGGAAAGTGTTGATAAGGAATAATTATTTTAACACTCCCGGAACTGCAATACTTTTTGAAAGCAACGGCAAACATTGGTTTGAATCCGGAGGTACAACAGATGTTACCATTGAAAACAATGTGTTTTATAATTGCAAATATGCCTGCACGGCTTGGGGAAACAGCGTAATCAATGTTGCTCCCAGGGAACAATTCAATGAAGGTAAGTATTATCATAAATACATTAATATATCTCGCAATTCGTTTATAAACAATTCGGCAAATCTTATTTATGCGGATAATATTGAAAA